>NZ_JBEOWY010000023.1:0-118755 GCF_040296285.1 Kitasatospora sp. NPDC002227 | reverse complement strand
GCCCCCCCGGCCACGCCGGCGCGCCCCGCGCTGCCCCCCCCCGCCGCGGCGCAGCAGGGTCACGGCGCTGGTGTGGGCGGTGCTCGCCAACGCCGGGTGGCTGGCCGGGATGGCCGTGGTGATCGCGTTGCCGCGCGCCGTGCAGCCCTGGTTCCTGGCAGCCGTGATGATCCCCTACATCGCCGCACAGCTGGTGCACGGACCGGTCTGCGCCGCGCTGGTGCACGCCCTCGCCCCGGCGGAGCTGCGCGGGCGCTACCAGGCGACCTTCCAGTACGCCTTCGGCCTGTCCAACGTGGCGGGCCCCGCCGTGGTGGGGCTGATGACCGTCGCGCCCGTGCTGCCCTGGCTCGCGGGGCTGGCGGGCGCCGCAGCCGCCCTGGTGCTGCTGCGGCGGCTCGGCACCGCCCTCCCGCGTACGGTCCAGTACCGGCCGGACGCGGGAGCTGACGGTGTGCCAGGAGAGCGGGTCAGGAGCGGTAGCGGAAGGTGATGCGGCCCCGGGAGAGGTCGTAGGGGCTCAGCTCCACCAGGACGCGGTCCTCCGGGAGGATCTTGATGTGGTGCTTGCGCATCTTGCCGCTGATGTGGGTGAGGACGGTGTGACCGTTCTTCAGCTCCACCTTGAACATGGCGCTGCGCAGGCACTCGGTGACGGTGCCCTCGGTCTCGATGGCTCCGGACTTTGTCGACATGGTGACTCCTAGGGGGTTCAGGGGCGCGTCAGCTCGAGGACGCTGCCGGTGCGGCGGGCGCCGATCGCCTCGAAGAGGGCGACGGCTGCCTGGTTGGTGGCGGTCACCTCGGCGGAGGCCGTGGTGACGCCGGCGGTGTGGAGGTCGCCCAGGACCCGGGCGAGCAGGGCGCGGGCGATGCCGCGCCGCTGGTGGCCGGCGCGGACGGCGAGCAGGCCGATCCGGGGGCGCCGGGGGACGGGTGCGAGCCGCAGCAGCCCCACGTACCGGTCGCCGTCGGTGGCCACGGCGTACCGGGCCGGGTCGGCCACGGTGTCGCCGGGCGGGAGCGGGATCACCTCGGCCGGCATGGTCTCCCAGCCGGGGCCGGCCGCCACCTCGGCGCGGACCGCACCATCCAGTTCGCGCAGCGGGGCCAGGGCGGCCTCGCCGAGCGGAAGGACCGTCACCCCGATGGGCGGACGGACCGGGCCGAGCCCGGTGAGCTGCGGGTCGGTGGGCACGGCGAAGGTCAGCTCGCGGCGTGCGACGGTGAAGCCGAGCCGCTGCCAGCGGTCGAGCGAGGTGTCGTCGGCCGCGTCGACCAGGGTGTGCAGCGGGCCGGGGAGCTCCGCCAGCACCGCCCGGGCCAGCGGCTCGAAGAGCGCTTCCTCCCAGGTGTCGACGCTGAGGAAGAGCCGGCCGTCGGCACGGGGTGAGGCGTCGGCCTCGCCGAGCAGGAGACCACCGGCGGTGGCCTGCCACTCGGTGTCGGAGAGGCGGGTGATGCGCGCGGGCCGCGCGTCGGAGACTGCGGTGGAAGAGTTGGAGGACATGGCTGCCTGCCTTTCGGAGAGCCTTCGTGAGAGGCGCTCCCGGCGACAGCTTCGTCAGTCGCCGAACCGTGACAGGCAGGGGGAGCACCCAGGGAACACAGCGGTCACTGGTCTCACCTCCTCATGCGGTTTCACGGTCGAGGGGAACAGTAGCAGCGGCCCTGGGGCGGTCCAACCCATTTATCGCGGGCCCACCCGGGCGGTGGCGATCAGGGTGGTCGGGGTGGCGGTGACGGTGGCCGGGGAGCCGAGCGAATCGCCCATGTCGACGGTGAGGGCGGGGAGTCGGAGGCGGGCGGCCAGGCAGGCGGTGCTGTTGGCGTTGGCGATGTCCTCGGGCACGCCGATGGCCGGGGCGAACATCCGGGCGGCCAAGCGCGGGCCGTCGGTGGTGTGGACGTAGACGCCGAGCAGCCCGAGGCGCAGGCAGGTGGCCCGGAGGGAGCCGAAGTCCGGTCGCAGGGCCGCCAGCCGGTCCCGTGAGCGCACGGGCAGCAGCAGCCTAGGGCGGCCCAGGGTGGCGACCCGGGCGCCGGGCGCGAGCGAGCCGGGGGCGAGACCGAGCGCGGCGGCCACCGGGTCGAGCTCGTCCGCCGTGGGCGGCCGCAGCAGCACCGGCCCGGGGGTGAACTCCACCCTGGCGAGACCGCCTTCGAGCCGCACCGACCAGCCCGGCGCCGCGGCGGCGCCAGGGTGGTGGACGGCCAGCCAGGCCAGGGCGGCGATGGTCCCGTGCCCGCAGGCGGGCAGTTCCCCGGCGGCGGTGAAGAACCGCAGCCGGCCCGTCCCGGGCGAGACGAAGACGGCGTGCGAGGCACCGGCCAGTGCCGGTACGCGGCGGCGGTCGGCCTCGCTCAGCGCCGGGTCGTCGGGCAGCACGGCCGTCGGGCTGCCGCCGTGCCCCTCCCGGAGGCAGGCGTGCACCACCGTGCCGGAGAGGTCACGAGGGGAGTGGACATGCGGTCAGCCTAGACCGGACGGCGTTGTGCGGTGGGGAAGTTGGGGCGGGTGAGGCGGGGCAGCACCCGACGGTCCCGGGGTGGCAACGGCAGGTGAACAATTCCCCTGGCATATCTATGAATCAGCTGAAAGCAACCCTCCTCGTACATGCCATTAACTACGGTGACGGCCTGTCAGATTCGGAGGCCGAACATGAGCAATGTCGTACCGGTGCCACCACCGGCGAACGTCGTACGTGCGGTGCTGTTACCGAGGCCGAGAGCGGCGGTGAGGCTGTCCGCCGCCCCGGAGCGAGCGCCGCATCCTGGGCGCCTCCCCTCGCTCTCGGGCACCCGGGTGCCCGCCGCGATCCTGGTGTTCGGCTTCCACATGCAGATCGCCGGGCTCTACGCCAAGGGTTCGACGGCGGACGCCGCCTCCGCCGGACTCTTCGAGCACGGCACCATGCGGGTGTCCTTCTTCTTCCTGCTGAGCGGCTTCGTCCTGTCCTGGGCGGCCCGGCCGGGTGAGTCCAAGCGGCGGGCCTGGCGCAAGCGGGCGGCCCGGGTCTTCCCCAACCACGCGGTCACCGCCGTGGTCGCGCTGGCCGGCGCGGCGGGGGCCTCGGCCGCGGCGGGGGCCGGCTCCCTGCGGGTGGTGCTGCCGGGCCTGTTCCTGGTGCAGTCCTGGGTGCCGGACCAGAAGGTCTACTTCGGCCTGAACACGGTCTCCTGGTCGCTGTCCTGCGAGGCCTTCTTCTACCTGGTCTTCCCGTTCGTGCTGAGCGCCGTCGACCGGCTGGACCCGCGCCGGCTCTGGCCGGCCGCGATCGCGCTGATGGGCGTGGTCTGGTCGCTGCCGGTGCTCACCAGCGGCTGGTCGCAGCCGCTGGCCTACTGGTTCATCTACGTCTTCCCGCCGGTCCGGGCGCTGGAGTTCGTGCTCGGCGTGCTGATGGCCCAGATCGTGCGCAAGGGGCGGTGGGTGCGGCTGCCGGTCTGGGTGCCCACGGTCACCGTCGTGGCGGTCTACCTCGGCGTCGGCTACCTACCCGTCCGGATCGGCTACGTGGCCGCCGCGCTGGTGCCGCTGGTCCTCCTGGTGCCTGCCCTGGCCCAGGCCGACCTGGACGGACGGCGCTGGATCTGGGCCCATCCGCGGATGGTCTGGCTGGGCGAACTGACCTTCGCGTTCTACCTGGTGCACCAGCTGGTCATCCGCTTCGCCCTGAAGCTGCTGCACGTACCGCCGACCGGCACCGTCGGCTGGGGCACCGCGCACTCGGCGACGGTGGAGCTGACCGCGCTGGCCGCTGCCTTCGGGGCCGCGCTGCTGCTGCACCGCGTCGTCGAACTGCCGCTCAACGACAGGCTGCGGGGCCGCTGAGCGGGCGGCGCGGTCACGCGCGCAGGTCCAGGCACCAGTCGTTGGAGGCCTTGACGGTGCCCGGCGGGTACTCGAAGTCGACCTGGCCGAGGAGGGTGAAGCCGGCCTTGCGGGCGACGGCGTTGGAAGCCGCGTGGTCGACGGAGGGGTAGGCGTGCAGCGGGCGGTGCAGGCCCTCGGCGCGCAGGTGGGCGACCAGGGCGGTGACCGTGGCGGTGGCCAGGCCCTGGCCCTGGAAGCCGGGGAGGACGCCCCAGCCGGCCTCGTAGACCTCCTCGCCCTGCCAGACGCGGTGCCAGTAGCCGACGGTGCCGACGATCTCGCCGTCACGGGAGGCGGTGAACATGCAGCCGACGGCCCGGTCGGTCATCCCGACGTACCGCTCGTGGCGGGAGATCACCTTCTCCTCGGTCTCCGGGCCGCCCAGGTGCTCCGTCATCTCGGGCAGGTTCTTGAGCCGCAGCACCCAGAGGTCGTCGGCGGACCAGGGCTTCAGTACCAGCATGTGCGTCCTTCGCAGAGATCGTCCGGCTCCGAACTCTGTCACCCGTAGGGGACGGGTGTCGAGGGAGTAGACCCGGAGATGTACGGCGCCGAGGCCCGTTCAATCTCTGAGTTGACGTCAGGAATCGCGCTGCTGCCTAGCGTTGAGGACATGAACACGATGCGTCGTACCGCAGCAGCCGCCCTCCTCGCACTGGTCCTCCCGCTGCCCCTGGTGGCCGCCGGAGCGGCCCAGGCGGCGCCCGCCGCCAAGGCCGCCGCCGCCCCGAGGAGCACCGAACTGCCGAAGCCCACCGGCCCGCACGCCGTCGGCCGCCAGATCCTGCACCTGACCGACCAGCAGCGCACCGACCCGTGGGTGCCCGCGGCCGGGGCCCGCCAGCTGATGGTGTCGATGTACTACCCGGCCCGCCCGGGCACCGGCGGCCCCGCGCCGTACATGACCGACGAGGCCGAGCGCGACATGATCCAGCTCAAGGCTCCCGGCTACCCGGCCGACCCGCTGCCGCTGGTCCGCACCTGGTCGCACACCGACGCCCGCCCCGAGCCCGGCAAGTACCCGCTGGTGCTGCTCTCGCCCGGCTTCACCATGCCGCGCACCGAGCTGACCGGCCTCGCCGAGGACCTGGCCAGCCGGGGTTACGTGGTCGCGCTGGTCGACCACACCTACGAGAACTCGGGCACCACCTTCCCCGACGGCCGGACCCTCGCCTGCGCCATCTGCGACGCGCCGCCGCCCGGCGGCCCGGCCGTGATCGAGCAGGGCCGGGCCAAGGACATGTCCTTCGTGCTCGACCAGCTGACCGGGCCGGGCCGGCGCGCCTGGGGCTACGCCCACCTGATCGACCCGAAGCAGATCGGCATGGCCGGCCACTCGATCGGCGGCGCGGCGGCCGTCAGCACGATGGCGGCCGACCAGCGGGTGCGGGCCGGGGTCAACCTGGACGGCACCATGTTCGACCCGGTGCCCGCCACCGGGCTCGGCGGGCGGCCGTTCATGCTGGTCGGCCACCCCGCCCAGGGCGGGGAGGACCCGAGCTGGACGGACGGCTGGGCGCACCTGGACGGCTGGAAGCGCTGGGTCACCTTCGCGGGCTCCAACCACAGCAGCTTCACCGACGTGCCGCAGCTGGCCGAGGTGCTCGGCGTCCCGAACCCGCCCGGCACCACGCTCACCCCGGCCCGCTCGGCGCAGGTCACCCGCATCTACGTCGGCGCCTTCTTCGACGAGCACCTGAAGGGGCGGCCCGAGCCGGTGCTCGACGGCCCGTCGGCCGCCGAGCCGGAGGTCAGCTTCCACCAGTGACCGCGCGACGTGGAGCCGGTCAGTCGATCTTGCACTCGGCCGGCTTCACGTTCTCCGGGCAGGCGGTGCGGGAGACCGTGGCGGCAAAGGCCTCCCCGGCGTCCAGGACGGACTTGTCCACCTTGAGCTGCCACTGCGGGCTCTTGAGCAGGGCGGTCCAGCCCTCCAGGCCGAGCGGGGGCTTCGCGCGGGTCAGCCGGTACGTCCCGCCGGCCGGCGGCACGGCGTCCGTCTCGAGGATCGCGTTGGACGCGGTGACCCCTATCACCAGGCGGTCGGCCGGCCGGTAGAGGCGGACGAACTCGGCGTACTGCCCGTTCGAGTCGGTGCCGGGTACCGCCGTCTCCAGCCAGCCGCCGTCCGGGTACTTGGTCACCTGGCAGCTGGACTTCTCGTAGCCGGGCTGCCGGGGGCCCCGGTCCTGGCCCTCCTCGCCCGGGAAGGCGGCGCAGTCCACCTTCGGCACCGGGGTGGACTGCCCGACGGGGTAGATGGTCACCTCCAGCATCGAGGGGCCGTTGCCGTCGTCGTAGTCCACCACGACGGGCAGCATGTCGGGGTACGTGCTGCGCTTCATCGCGTACGGGTCGAGGCGGGAGAGCTTGGCTCCCGGGGGCAGCTGGTCGTGCAGGATCTTCAGCATGGCCTGCCAGGTGATGTCCCGGTCCGGCTCGGCCGTGGCCGAAGGCGCGACCGAAGCGGTGGCCGAGGGCGTGGCCGAGGGCGTGACCGACGCCGAGGGCCGGACCGATGCGGTGCCCGTCGTGGCCGGCCCGGCGCTCTGCGCGGTGCCGTGTCCCGTGTTCACCAGCGAAGCGGCCGCCACCACGGCGGCCACCGCGAGGGTGGCCCCCACCACCTGCCGGCCCCGGCGCAGGCGCCGCTTGCGGACGCCCGCCCGGCCGCCCTCGGCGACCAGGCCCTCGACCGAGGGGTGGAGCTCCTCGGCGCTCGCCTCGAGCATCCGACTCAGCTTGTTCTCGAAATCGTCCATTCTGGCCACCTCGTCAGTCCCGGAGCAGGAGCTCGCTGTCGGCCCCCAGCAGTTCGCGCAGCCTGGTCAGCGAGCGAAGGCTGAGGCTTCTGACGGCGTTCGGAGTGGCACCCAGCGCCTCGGCCGTGGCCTCGACGCTCCAGTCCTCCAGGTACCGCATGACCACCACCGCCCGGCCCCGCGCCGGCAGTTGCCGCAGCGCCGCCACCAGGGTCAGCCGTAGGTCGCTGGCCCCGGGGCCGGTGGCCTGCTCTGGCAGCTGTCCCATCGCCACCTCGCCGGAGCGGCGCAGGCGGCGGTGGGACAGGTAGGTACGCAGCAGTGCCTTGCGGGCGTAGGCGTCCAGGTCGCCGATCTGGCCCTGGCGGGAGAGCCGGGGCCAGACGGCGTACAGGTTGCCGAAGGTGGTCTGCACGAGGTCGTGGGCCTGGTGCCAGTCCCCGCAGGTCAGGTACGCGACCTGGAAGAGCTTTCTGGCCCGCGAGGAGGCGAACTCCTCGAAGGTCGGCGCCTCTGACATTTGGCCCCCTGGTGTCCGGTCAGCTGTTCCGATCAGCCGTCAAACATCAGGACGCGCCGTGGCCCGACGATGTGTCACACCGAGTCGGCGAGAGCCTTCCGGCGCCGGTCGACCACCCAGGAGGCGGCCAGCGCCACCGCGGCGGCGGCCAGCGAGAGGATCATCTGCTCCCGGCCGTCGTGGTCGGTGCACATGTAGACCATCACGAAGGCGATCATCCCGATGGTGGCCCAGGTCAGGTACGGGTAGAGCCACATCCGTACGGTCAGCCGCTCGGGGCTCTCCCGCTCCAGGATCTTGCGCAGGCGCAGCTGCGAGCAGCAGATGACCAGCCAGACGAAGAGCGCGATCGCGCCGGAGGAGTTCAGCAGGAACTGGAAGACGGTGTCCGGCCACTCGTAGTTGAAGAAGACCGCGACGAAGCCGAAGGCGACGGAGGAGAGGATCGCGACCCGCGGCACGCCGCGCTCGGTGACGGTGGCGAAGGCCTTGGGCGCGTCGCCGCGGCGGCCGAGCGAGAAGGCCATCCGGGAGGCGGTGTACATCCCGGAGTTGAGGCAGGAGAGCACGGCCGTGAGCACGATGACGTCCATCACCGGGGCGGCGCCGGGGATGCCGATGTGCTTGAGCACGGCCACGTACGGGCTGGCCTTGACGTCGGCGGAGTCCCACGGGAGGAGGGTGACGACCAGCAGGATCGAGCCGAGGTAGAAGACTCCGATCCGCCAGATCACGCTGTTGGTGGCCTTGCTGACGGCCCGCTCCGGGTCCTCGGACTCGCCGGCGGCCAGGGTGACGATCTCGCTGCCCATGAAGGCGAAGACGACGGTCAGCATGCCGGTGAAGACGGCGCCGACGCCGTGCGGGAGGAAGCCGCCGTGGCCGGTGAGGTTGCTGGTGCCCACCGCGTGGGTGCCGGGCAGCAGGCCGAAGACGGCGAGCGCGCCGATCACCAGGAAGGCGGCGATGGCCACCACCTTGATGCCGGCGAACCAGAACTCGAACTCGCCGTAGGAGGCGACCGAGAACAGGTTGGTCGCGGTGAGCAGCGCCATCACCAGCAGGGCGAAGGCCCACTGCGGCACGCCGGGCAGCCAGCCGTGCAGGATCTTGGCCCCGGCGGTGGCCTCGACCGCGAGCACCACGACCCAGAAGAACCAGTACAGCCACCCGATGGTGAATCCGGCCCAGCGGCCGAACGCCCGGTCGGCGTAGGCCGAGAAGGAGCCGGACTGCGGGTCGGCGGCGGCCATCTCGCCGAGCATCCGCATCACCATCACGACCAGCACCCCGGCCAGCGCGTAGGAGAGCAGGATGCCCGGGCCGGTGGAGGCGATTCCGGCGCCGGAGCCGACGAACAGGCCGGCGCCGATCACCCCGCCGATGGCGATCATGGAGAGGTGGCGGTTCTTCAGCCCGGCCTGCAGCTGGGCCTGGCCCGGCGGGGAGGCCGGGATGGTGGTGGGTGCGGTTTTCATGCTCATGCGGAGCAGACAACCCGGATTTCCACCGAAAAGTAACCCTACGGCCGATTTCAAGAGCTTCTTTTGAGGGTTACCGGTGAGTATGTGAAGAGGTGACAGCCCCGGACTCTCGCCGTGAGCCCGGGGCTGCCCTCCGCCCTCGGGAGGAGAGGCGGAGTCCGGGTGGCGCGTCGTCCCTGACGCGGCCCGGAGTCTTCAGGTGCGGGTCAGCCGCGGGCGGCCAGCTCCTTGGCGGCCTTGGCACAGGCCTGGGCGATCCGGTCCTCGTTCACGGTGGTCAGCAGGCCCTTCTCGACCACCGGGTTGCCGTTGACCAGCAGCAGGGCCAGCGGCGGCAGGGCGCCGAGGGTGAGCGCGGCCACCGGGTCGGCGATCGAGGAGTGCATGATGCCGTCGATCTTCCAGAGCGCCAGGTCGGCGAGCTTGCCGACCTCGATCGAGCCGATCTCGTTCTGCCGGCCGAGGACGCGGGCGCCGCCCATGGTGCCCAGGCGGAGCGAGGAGCGGGCGGTCAGCGCGTCCGGGCGGCCGTGCAGACGGTTGATCAGCAGCGCGTTGCGCAGCTCGGTGCCCAGCTCGCCGGACTCGTTGGAGGCGGTGCCGTCCACGCCGAGGCCGACCGGCACGCCCGCCTTGAGCATGTCGGGCACCCGGGCGATGCCGGCCGCCAGGCGCGCGTTGGAGGACGGGCAGTGGGCCACGCCGGTGCCGGTCTCGGCGAACTTGGCGATGTCGGAGTCGTTCATGTGGACGCAGTGCGCCATCCAGACGTCCTCGCCCAGCCAGCCGGTCGACTCGAAGTAGTCGGTCGGGCCCATGCCGAACAGCTCCTTGCAGAACTGCTCCTCCTCGGCCGTCTCCGAGCCGTGGGTGTGCAGGCGCACGCCCTTGCGGCGGGCGAGCAGGGCGGCCTCGCGCATCAGCTCGGTGGAGACCGAGAAGGGGGAGCAGGGCGCGATGGCGATCTGCAGCATCGAGTCGAAGGAGGCGTCGTGGTACTTGTCCACGGCGGCCTCGGAGGCGATCAGGATGTCCTCGGTCTTCTCCACCGCGTGGTCCGGCGGCAGGCCGCCGTCCTTCTTGCTGCGGTCCATCGAGCCGCGCAGCGCGGTGAAGCGCATGCCGAGCTCCTGGACGGCCTCGATCTCGGCACCGAGGATGTCGCCGCCGTCCTTCGGGAAGACGTAGTGGTGGTCGGAGGCCGTCGTACAGCCGGACTTGAGCAGCGCGGCGGTGGAGCCCTGGGCGGCGGCGTGCACGAGCTTGTCGTCGATCCGGGCCCAGGTCGGGTAGAGGGCGACCAGCCAGTCGAAGAGGATGTTGTCCTGGGCCAGGCCCCGGGTGATCCACTGGTAGAAGTGGTGGTGGGTGTTGACCAGGCCGGGGGTGACGAGATGGCCCTCGCCGTTCACCCGGCGCACCACGTTGTCCAGCCACTGCGGAGCCGGGCCGTTGCCGACCGACTCGATCTTGTTGCCGAGGACTACCACGTGGCCGCGGGCGTACTCGGTGTCGTTGGCGTCGACCGTGGCGATGGCGACGTTCTCGATCACGATCCGCTGGTCGGCGGGCGGGGGCTGGACTGCCATGGTGTGTCTCCTATGGGGGGAGGGTCCGGGGGCGCGCCGATTCGGGCGGTGCACCCCCGGACCTGTCAGGACGGTGTCGCCGTTGGCACCGTCGCGCCGGGAGCCTCCCCGGTGGGGGACCGGCGGGCGGCTCCGACGTGGTGGAAGAGCAGGTTGAGCAGGACCGCCATCACGCAGCCCGCCGAGATCCCCGAGTGCATCAGGGTCCGGACGGCCTCCGGGAAGGCGTTGTAGAAGTCGGGCGCGGCGATCGGGACGATGCCGACCCCGAGCGAGACCGAGACCAGGATGGTGTTGCCGCTGGACTCCATCCCCGCCTCCGCGAGGGTGCGGATGCCGCTGGCCGCCACCGTGCCGAAGAGCACGATCCCGGCTCCGCCGAGGACGGGCTGCGGCACCAGCGAGACCATCGACCCGAGGACGGGGAAGAGGCCCAGCAGGATCAGGATGCCGCCACCGGCCGCGACCACGTAGCGACTGCGGATCTTCGTCAGCGCGACCAGCCCGATGTTCTGGGCGAAGGCGCTGCAGGCGAAGCCGTTGAACACCGGGCTGAGCGCGCTGGCCAGCCCGTCGGCCCGCAGACCGGCCGTCAGGATCCGCTCGTCCGCCTCGCGTCCGACGATCTTGCCGAGCGCCAGCATGTCGGCGGTGGACTCGGTCATCGAGACCACCATGACGATGCAGAAGGAGGCGATCGCCGCGGCGTCGAACTGCGGGCCGCCGAAGTGGAACGGGGAGGGGAGCGCGAAGACCTCCGCGTCCCGTACCGCGCCGAAGTCGGCGAGACCCAGCGGGAAGGCGAGCAGGGTGCCGGCCGCCAGCCCGACGAGCAGCGAGAGCTGCTGCCAGAAGCCGCGGAGCAGCTTGTTGCACAGGACCACCGCGACGAGGGTGAACGCGGCGAGTCCGATGGCGCGGACCGAGCCGAACCCGGGTGCGGTGGGTGAACCACCGCGGGCCCAGTTGACCGCGACCGGCAGCAGGGACACCCCGATGAGGGTGATCACGGTGCCCTGCACGACGGGCGGGAAGTACCGGACGAGCTTGGAGAAGTACGGTGCCGCGAGGAGACACAGGATCCCCGCGACGATCACGGCGCCGAAGATCACCGGGAGGGCGTCCTTCGGTCCGTGCTCCTTCGCGATCGCGAGCATCGGGGCGACCCCGGCGAACGACACCCCGTTGACGAAGGGGAGCCGGGCGCCGATCCGCCAGACGCCCAGGGTCTGGAGCAGGGTGGCCAGGCCCGCGGTGAACAGGCTGGCCGAGATCAGCAGGGCGAGCTCGGTGGGGGAGAGCCCCACACCGGCGCCGACGATGAGCGGGGGTGCGACCACGCCCGCGTACATCGCCGCCACGTGCTGCAGGCCGGTGGTGATGAGCTTCACCGGCGGCAGCAGCTCGTCCACAGGATGGGTCTCACAGCCGGAGGCCGGCTGTGAGGGCCCGTCAGGGGTGGAACCGCCGTCGTTTCTACGGGTGGTGCGGAGTGCCATGTCGAGCCCCTCTTGTGCTTCATGGCTCCCGGCGCGCCCGTGGCGCTGGAGATCCCGGAGGCGGGGACGGCGGTGCAGAGGTCCCCCGGGTGGTGTTCTCCAGCTCCCCGGGCCGGCCGCCGCGAGGCGAGCACGATCTCCGGTGGGTGGGGGTGGAGAAACTGGTACTGCTGTGGGTGGATCAGGCGACCGGGATGACCGGTACGACGCCCTCGCGGTGCACGGTGCCCTCGATCAGGCCGTACATGCGGTCCGCGGCGTAGTACACCTCGTTGTCGTTCTCCAGCCCGAAGGGGGAGAGGTCCACGAGGAAGTGGTGCTTGTTCGGCAGCTCCAGGCGGACTTCGTCCACCTCGGCGCGGTTGTTCAGCACCCGGGTGCCCATCGCGTGCAGGGTCTGCTGCAGCGAGTAGGAGTAGGTCTCCGCGAAGGCCTCCAGCATGTGGCGCTTCACGTGCTGGTAGGAGCGGTTCCAGTTCGGCTGGGCCTCGCCCTCCTGACCGCTGTAGCCGTACTTCCAGCGAGCAGTCACCTGGGTCGCCAGGATGCGGTCGTACGCCTCCTGGAGAGTCGTGTACTTGTCCTTGATGTAGCCCCAGAACTCCGAGTTGGTGGAGTTCATGACGACCAGGTCCTTCAGGCCCGAGACGACCTGCACGCTGGTGCCGTCGTAGACGATCTCGCTGGTGCGGGTCTCCTGGCCGGTGCGGACGAAGGAGTGGCCGACCTCCTCGGAACCGATGAAGCGGGCGCTGCTGTCCGGCGTCTTGATCCGGTCCCAGGAGTACTCCTCGATCCGGATCCGGGCGCTGTGCACCACACCGCGCTCGGTGTTGTCCACGAAGTGGCGGGCCAGCAGGATGCCGAAGGCCTCCGCCGACTCGATGCCGTACTCCTTCGCGAAGGCGTACACGGTGTTCTTGGTGGTGTCGGTGGGCAGGCAGTTGGCGTTGGAACCGGTGAGGTGGACGTCCTCGAACTCACCCTGGAGGGAGACCGAGACGTTCAGGTCCTTGATCTCGTGACGGGTGGAGTCACGGTAGACCCGGACGATGCGGTTCTCCGCCTTGCCGTACTGGTTCTGACCGAGCACGTGGGCCATGGCTGGCTCCTAAAGCTTCTCAGCGGTCTAGCTTCCGCGGTAGACCGAGTATCCGAACGGGTTGAGCAGCAACGGCACGTGGTAGTGGTGCTGCGCAGGCGCGACCGTGAAGACGATCGAGACCTCGGGGAAGAACGGCGTCTCCTCGGACTTGGCCGCGTAGTAGGCGGCGGTGTCGAAGAGCAGCCGGACGACCGAGCCCGCCTCCACGGCCGGCAGGTCCTTGGCCCGGCCGTCGGAGTCCGTGGCGGAGGTGCCGAGCACCTGCCAGCCACCCTCGGTGTGCAGTGCGAGCTCGACCGGGACGCCCTCGGCCGGGCGGCCGAGGCTGGTGTCGAGCACGTGCGTGGAGATGCCAGTCATGGGTGAAGTGACCTTACTGATGGCAGAAGTGACGTACCGTCAGAAGCCTAGGCTTCATCGAGCAGACGATTGATGCGGATGTCGTTGATCTTGCGCAGCTCGCCCCGGACGATCTCCGCCTCGGTGGCGGCGTCGTTCGGGTAGCGCTCGCGGAGCGAGGCCAGCATGGTCTCGGCCGTGCGGCCGGTCGCGCAGATCAGGAAGACGTGGCCGAACTTCGCCTCGTAGGCGGCGTTCGCCTCGGCCAGGTCGTCGAGGAGAGCGGAGTCCACTCCCTTGATGCCGGCCTGCTCGCGCTCGGAGGTGGCGTCGCCCGCCTTGGGCTTGCCGATCCGGGCGTGCCCGGCCATCGCGTCCGCCAGGTCGGCGGTGGTGAGCGTGGCCATGGCGGCGGCGTTCGCCGCGAGCAGGGCCGAGCGGTCGGCCCAGGGGCCGGATGCGGCCACGGCCTTCGCCCAGTTGGGGCTGGAGCAGATCTCCAGCAGGGTCTCCGTCAGCTCGGCAGTGGGAGTCGCCGCCAGGGCCTCGAGGCCTGCCTCGGGAGAGAGTTGGGGGTGGTTGGTCACGGGGTGGACCTCCTGAAGAGTGGTGCCACCCGCAAAAGCTAGATCGACCACCCCCGGCCGTCAACACTTTGTTGAACGGTTGGTGGTTACGTTTTGGGCCGACCCCGCTGACCGGCCGTTTTCGTGTGCGATTCGCCAAATGTGCCCGGTGTGTCCGCTGGGACAGACTGGGCACCGCCGGCGGGGCCGCAAGCTCAGCCGGACTTCGAGCCGTCCTGGCGGTTCAGATAGTTGTACACCGTGAACCGGCTGACGCCGAGGGCCGAGGCGACCGTCTCGACCCCGTGTCGGACGGTGAACGCACCGCGCTCCTCCAGGAGGGCGACCACGCGCTGCTTCTCCCAGCGGTCCAGCTCGGTGAGCGGACGGCCGTCGAACTGGCGGGTCATCTCCGCGAGCAGCCGGTCCAGGGCACTGCTGAGGTGCGGCAGGCGCACGGCGAGAGCCGGGGCGCCCTCCCACTCGAGGACGACGTCCTCGGGGCGGGCCTCGTCCACCGTGACGGGGGTCGCGCCCACCGCGTCGAGCAGCGGCTTTATCGCTGCGGCGAGCGGGTGTTCCAGGGCCTCGTTCACTGCGTACCCACTCCTTCCGGGGTGTCGGTCTTGTGGTCGTCGAGGACGCTCACCTGGACGGAGATCCGGGTCGCCCCGGCGGCCAGGGTCTCGTGCAGCAGCTTGGACACCGCCGCCAGGATCTGCTCGGCCTCGCCCTCGGCACCCGTGCCGAAGGGGCCGACGGCGACGGCCAGCCCGGCCTCGTCGACGACCCGCTGCGCGGCCACCGCGTGCTCGGGGAACGTGTCCAGCTCGAACGGTTCTGTCGTGAACTCCACCATCAATCGCACTCGCTCACTGTATCGAGTGCCCTGGTGGCGGGTACCTCCGGCGGGCTCTTCAACAAATTGTTGCGGCGGCCTTGACACTCGATCGGCCAACGGAGCAAGCTTCCACCAGACAGAATCCAACTTCCGGATCGTGGAAGTCGGATCGTCGAAAGAGTGAAAGGTGACGCACGTGAGTGCCGCTTCCCAGCACAGCTACACGGTCAACCTGTCGATCCTGTTCAGTGAGCTCCCGCTCCTGGAGCGGCCCGCCGCCGCGGCGGCCGCCGGGTTCACCGCCGCCGAGCTGTGGTGGCCCTTCGGGGAGAACCACACCCCCTCGCAGGCCGAGCTGGACGAGCTCCGCAAGGCCTTCACCGACGCGGGCGTGCAGCTCACCGGCCTCAACTTCCTGGACGACCTGAGCCGGGGCCAGCGCGGTACGGTCTCCGTGCCCGCCGAGCGCGAGCGCTTCCGGGAGAACATCGCCGTCACGGTCTCGCTCGCCGAGTCCCTCGGTACCAAGGCGCTCAACGCCCTCTACGGCAACCGCGTGGCCGGGGTCGACCCGGCCGAGCAGGACGAGCTGGCGCTCGAGCACCTGACGCTGGCCGCCCAGGCCGCCCACTCGATCGGCGCGATCCTTCTGGTCGAGGCGCTCAACAAGCCCGAGTCGCCGGACTACCCCCTGGTCTCGGCCGCCGCCGCCGTCGAGGTGGTGGACAGGGTCAACGCCGCGACCGGCCTCGGGAACGCCAAGTTCCTCTGCGACCTGTACCACCTGTCGATGAACGGCGAGGACCTGGCCGCCGTGATCGACACCTACGCCGACCGCTTCGGCCACGTGCAGATCGCCGACAACCCGGGCCGCAACGAGCCGGGCACCGGCTCGCTCGACTTCGAGGACCTCTTCGCCCGGCTCACTGCCGCCGGCTACCAGGGCCGCATCGGCCTCGAGTACCGCCCCGCGAACGGCGTCAGCGCCGACAGCTTCGAGTGGCTCCCGCGCGAACTCCGCGCCAACTGATCACCTTTTACAGACCTAAGGACGTAACGCGATGAGCGACTCCCGCAAGATTGCCTTCATCGGCCTCGGCATCATGGGCAGCCCGATGGCCGCCAACCTGGTCAAGGCCGGCCACCACGTGACCGGCTTCAACCTGCAGCAGGACGCGATCGACGCCCTGGTGGCGGCCGGCGGCCACGGCGCCACCTCGATCGCCGACGCGGTCAAGGACGCCGAGGTCGTCATCACGATGGTGCCCGCCGACCCGCAGGTCGAGCAGGTCATCCTCGGCGAGGGCGGTGTGCTGGAGAACGCCAAGCCCGGCACCCTGGTGATCGACATGTCCAGCATCACCCCGCAGACCTCGATCAAGGTCGCCAAGGCCGCCAAGGAGAAGGGCATCCGCACCGTGGACGCCCCCGTCTCCGGCGGCGAGGCGGGCGCCGTCGAGGCCGTCCTCTCGATCATGGTCGGTGCGGACGACGCGGCCGACTTCGCCGAGGCGAAGCCGCTGTTCGACGCGCTCGGCACCACGGTCATCCACGTCGGCCCGGCCGGTGCCGGCCAGACCGTGAAGGCCGCCAACCAGCTGATCGTGGCCGTCAACATCCAGGTGCTGGCCGAGGCCGTGGTCTTCCTGGAGAACGCGGGCGTCGACCTCGGCGCCGCGCTCGACGTGCTCGGCGGCGGTCTGGCCGGTTCGACCGTGCTGAACCGCAAGAAGGCCAACATGATCAACCGCGAGTTCGCCCCGGGCTTCCGGATCGACCTGCACCACAAGGACATGGGCATCGTCACCGACGCCGCCCGCGCCGTGGGTGCCGCGCTGCCGGTCGGCGCCGTGGTGGCCCAGCTGGTCGCCTCCGCCCGCGCCAACGGCGACGGCTCGCTCGACCACTCCGCGCTGCTGCGCGGCGTCGAGCGCCTCTCGGGCCGCACGGTCGCCTGACCGTCCCCCTGAAACTCCTCCTGGTGGCGTGTACCTGTCCGGTCGTGCCCGCGTCACCAGGAGGGACCCTCCGGCAGGCGGGGCGGGCGTGCGGCTCATCCCGCCCACCCCGCCTGCCGCTCCAGACCGGCGACGCGTGGCACTTCGGTCGTGCCGTCGCGTCGCCCGGCCCCCTCCCTCGCCGAGGGGAGCCTCTCGTACGTCGGAAGCGGGACGAGAGGAACGGCGGGGAGGGGGTCGCACCAAACCGGGTACCCCTGTACCCGATGCGCATCAGTTCTCCGATTCCGAAATGAGGCCCACGCCATGCCCACCACCCCCACCCTGGGTCATGTCGTCGTCGCCCCCGACAAGTTCAAGGGCACGCTGGAGGGCGCGGAGGTAGCCGCCCACCTGGCCGCCGGCATCCGCCGGGTCGCCCCGGGCGTCGAGGTCCGTGAGCTGCCGGTCGCCGACGGCGGCGAGGGCACGCTGGCCGCCGCACTGGCGGCGGGCTTCACCCGCGTACCCGCCAAGGTGGCCGGGCCGACCGGCCTGCCGGTCGATGCCGCGATCGCCGTCCGGGACGGGATCGCCGTGGTCGAGCTCGCCCAGGCCTCCGGCCTGGCCCGGCTCCCCGGCGGCCGCACCGCCCCCCTCGGGGCCGGCTCCTACGGCGTGGGCCAGCTGATCGCCCGGGCGGTGCAGCACGGCGCGAAGACGATCGTGCTCGGCCTCGGCGGCAGCGCCTGCACCGACGGCGGCGCCGGCATGGTCCAGGCGCTGGGCGTGGGCCTGTACGACGCCGACGGCGCCGAGCTGCCCCCCGGCGGCGGTGCGCTGCGCAAGCTGGACCGGATCGACCTCGGGTCGCTGGCCGACGGCCTGACCGGGGTCGAGATCGTGGTCGCCTGCGACGTGGACAACCCCCTGCTCGGCCCCCGTGGCGCGGCCGCCGTGTACGGCCCGCAGAAGGGTGCGGACGAGCAGGACCTGATCATCCTGGAGGAGGGCCTGACCCGGTTCGCGGACGTGGTCCGCGATGCGAGCGGTCGGGACGTCCGGGAGGCCCCCGGCGCCGGGGCGGCAGGGGGAGTGGGCTTCGCCGCCCTCGCCCTGCTCGGCGCCACCATGCGACCCGGCATCGAGCTGCTGCTCGAACTGCTGGGTTTCGACGAGGCTGTGCGTGGGGCGCGTCTCGTCGTGACCGGTGAGGGATGCCTGGACGCTCAGACGCTCCATGGCAAGGCCCCCGCCGGAGTTGCCGCGGCGGCCACCCGGGCGGGGGTTCGGGTGGCCGCAGTGGCAGGGCGGCTGGAGCTGGCCGAGAGCCAGTGGCGCGGGGCCGGCTTCACCGCCGCCTACGCCCTGACCGACCTGGCCGAACAGCCCGGCGACAGCCTGACCAGGGCCGCGGAGCTGGCGGAGGTGGCGGGCGAACGCCTGGCCGCCGACCTGCTGCAGCCCTGATCGGTCGTACGTTCCTCCATTGACGTTTTGTTGAAGGCGGGCCTAGGCTCCGAGCAATCGCAGCTCCGGTCAGATCATCAGATCGGCCCAACTGCCGTACCGGCAAAGCCTGCCCGCCTTCGGCCACCCCACTCCTTTTCCGTATCCGGAGGTCCCCAGATGTCCCCCAGCCCGGTGGTCATCCGCTCCCGTCGCGTGGTCCTGCCCGAGGGCGAGCGCCCCGCCGACGTTCTGGTCCAGGACGGCCGGATCGCCGCCGTCGGCGCGCACGGCTCGCTGAGCGCCGAGACGGTCACCGACCTCGGTGACACCGCCCTGCTGCCCGGCCTGGTCGACACCCACGTGCACGTCAACGAGCCCGGCCGCACCGAGTGGGAGGGCTTCGCCACCGCCACCAAGGCGGCCGCCGCCGGTGGTGTCACCACCATCATCGACATGCCGCTCAACTCGGTGCCGCCCACCACGACCGTGGACGGGCTGGCCGCCAAGCGCAAGACCGCCGAGGGCCAGGCCTGGGTCGACCTCGGCTTCTGGGGCGGGGCGATCCCCGGCAACGTGCCGGACCTGGAGCCGCTGCACCAGGCCGGCGTCTTCGGCTTCAAGAGCTTCCTCGCCCCCTCCGGGGTGGACGAGTTCCCGCACGTGGAGCCCTTCGACCTGGAGCTGGCCCTCGCCGAGCAGGCCCGGATCGGCGCCCTGGCGATCATCCACGCCGAGGACCCGGCCGTCCTGGACGCTGCCCCGCAGACGCCCGGCGTGCACTACCGCGACTTCCTCGCCTCCCGCCCGGACGACGCCGAGGCCGCCGCCGTTTCGAGGCTCCTCGACACGGCCCGCCGCACCGGCGCCCGGGTGCACATCCTGCACGTCTCCTCCGCCGCCGTGCTGCCGCTGCTGCGCCAGGCCCGTGCGGACGGCGTCCAGGTGACGGCCGAGACCTGCCCGCACTACCTCACCCTCGCGGCCGAGGAGGTGCCGGACGGCGACACCGCCTTCAAGTGCTGCCCGCCGATCCGCGACGAGGCCAACCGCGACCAGCTCTGGGCGGCGCTCGCGGCCGGGGAGTTCATCGCCGTGGTCTCCGACCACTCGCCCTCCACCCCCGACCTCAAGCTGCTCCAGCGCTACGGCGGCAGCGGCGACTTCGCCGCCGCCTGGGGCGGCATCGCCTCGCTGCAGCTGGGCCTGCCCGCGATCTGGACCGAGGCCCGGCGCCGCGGACACACCCTGACCGATGTCGTCCGCTGGATGTCCTCCGGCCCGGCCTCGCTGGTCGGCCTGACCGGCAGCAAGGGCGCCATCGCCGTCGGGTACGACGCCGACCTGGTCGCCTTCGACCCGGACGCGGACTTCGCCGTGCACGCCGAGCAGCTGCACCACCGCAACCCCGTCACCCCGTACGCGGGCAGGACGCTGAGCGGCGCCGTCCGCACCACCTGGCTGCGCGGCCGGGTCGTGGACGTGGCCGGTGCGCCCTTCGGCCAGCAGATCACCCGTTCCTAGGAGAGAGACGCAGATGAGCACCGCCACGACCCCGAGCGCTCCCTTCACCGAGCTGGTCAACCTCGCCTCCCGGCTGCTGGGCGCCGGTGTGGTCGCCACCAACGAGGACACCTTCGCCGACGCGGAGAACCTGCTGGTGGCCAAGCCCGCCGAGTTCCGCCCGCACACCTTCGGCCACAAGGGCCAGATCATGGACGGCTGGGAGAGCAAGCGCCGCCGCGGCGTGAGCGCCGAGCAGCCGCACCCCACCGACGAGGACCATGACTGGGCGATCGTCCGGCTCGGCGTCCCCGGCGTGATCCGGGGCGTGATCGTGGACACCGCTCACTTCACCGGCAACTACCCCGAGACGGGCTCCGTCCAGGGGGCCTCGATCCCGGGCATCCCCTCGGTGGAGGAGCTGGACGCCGCCGAGTGGGTCGACCTCGTCCCGCGCACCGCGCTGCAGGGCAACACCGCCCACGAGTTCGCCGTCGCCGACGGGACCCGTTACACCCACGTCCGGCTCAACATCTGGCCCGACGGCGGCGTGGCCCGCCTGCGCGTGCACGGCGAGGTGCTCCCCGACCCGCGCGACCTGGACGGCCTCACCTTCGACCTGGCCGCCCAGGAGTACGGCGGCGTGGCCGAGGGCGCCTCGGACCGCTACTTCTCCTCCCCGCACAACCTGAACGCTCCCGGCCGAGCCTCCGTCATGGGCGAGGGCTGGGAGACCCGGCGTCGGCGCGACAAGGCCAACGACTGGGTACAGATCGCCCTGGCCGGGGGCGGCGAGGTCCTGGCCGCCGAGGTGGACACCACCCACTTCGTCGCCAACGCCCCCGGCTGGGCCGACCTGGTCGGTTTCGACGCCTCCGACGGCGCAGACCCGGCCGAGGGGGAGTGGTTCGAACTGCTGCCGCGCACCCGCCTGCAGCCCGACACCCGCCACCGCCTCCGCCTCGCGGGCGGACGCCCCGTCACCCACGTACGGATCAACGTCTACCCCGACGGCGGCCTGGCCCGCCTGCGCCTGACCGGCAAGCTCACCGAGGCCGGTCGCGCCGCGCTCGCCCTGCGCTGGTTCAACGCGCTGCCGGCTCGTGAAGCCGCGACCGCTCTGGTCGAGGCCGGACTCGAAGCCCCGGAGGCCGCCGCGCTGACCGCCGCCCGCCCGCTCGCGGACGCCGCCGCGACCACCACCGCCGTCGCCGCCCTCCAGCCGGCCGACGGCCCGGACGGCGAGCACGCCTCCCGCCGCCGCTCCGCCGTCTGGCGCCTCTTGGGCGCTGCCTGACAATTCCCGTCGGGTCCGGCCCGCCCGGCACGCACTCTCGCCGCACGGCCGAAACGCCCAAGTAGCTCCGCTACGAGGGCGTTCCTGCCGCACGCCGATAGCACGCACCGAACGACCCGGCCTGATCCGACGCGAATTATCAGGCAGCCCCCGGGGCGTCTGACCTCCTACTCCGCACCGCTGCTACTGAAGGACCCCCATGTCGAAGATCCTGACCACCGAAGCCGGCGCCCCGGTCGCCGACAACCAGAACTCGGCCTCGGCCGGCGAGTACGGCCCGCTGCTCATCCAGGACCAGCAGCTCATCGAGAAGCTGGCCCGCTTCAACCGCGAGCGCATCCCGGAGCGTGTCGTGCACGCCCGCGGCTCCGGTGCGTACGGCTACTTCGAGGTCACCGACGAGGTCTCGCAGTACACCAAGGCCGACTTCCTCTCCGCCGTGGGCAAGCGCACCGAGGTCTTCCTGCGCTTCTCCACCGTGGCCGGTGCGCTCGGCTCCTCGGACGCGGTGCGCGACCCGCGCGGCTTCGCGCTGAAGTTCTACACCGCCGAGGGCAACTACGACCTGGTCGGCAACAACACCCCGGTCTTCTTCATCAAGGACCCGCTGAAGTTCCCCGACTTCATCCACTCGCAGAAGCGCGACCCGTACACCGGCGTGCAGGAGGCGGACAACGTCTGGGACTTCTGGGCCCACTCGCCCGCCTCCACCCACCAGATCACCTGGCTGTTCGGCGACCGCGGCATTCCGGCCTCCTACCGCCACATGAACGGCTACGGCTCGCACACCTACCAGTGGGTCAACGAGGCCGGCGAGGCGTTCTGGGTGAAGTACCACTTCAAGACCAACCAGGGCATCCGCTCGCTGGACGGCGGCCAGTCCGCCGAGGTGCTCGGCGCCGACGCCGACAGCCACCAGCGTGACCTGCACCAGGCGATCGACCGGGGCGTCTTCCCGTCCTGGACGCTCTACGTGCAGCTGATGCCGGTGGCCGAGGCGGCCAACTACCGCTTCAACCCGTTCGACCTCACCAAGGTGTGGCCGCACGCCGACTACCCGCTGGTCAAGGTCGGCCGCCTGGTGCTGAACCAGAACCCGGACAACGTGTTCGCCGAGGTCGAGCAGTCGGCCTTCTCGCCGAACAACTTCGTCCCCGGCATCGGCGCCTCCCCGGACAAGATGCTCCAGGGCCGCCTGTTCGCCTACGCCGACGCCCAGCGCTACCGCCTCGGCGTCAACCACACCCAGCTGGCCGTCAACGCCCCCCGGGCGACCAAGGCCGACAACCACGGCCAGGACGGATTCTCCGCCGTCAACAACGGCCGCCGCAAGAACTACGAGCCCAACTCGTACGACGGCCCGACCCAGACGGACAGCCCGCTCGCGGCGCCGACCCGCCTGGACGGCTACACCGGCACCTACACCACCCCGGTGCACAGCAAGGACGACGACTTCTTCCAGGCCGGTGAGCTCTACCGCCTGATGTCGGAGGGCGAGCAGGAGCGCCTGGTCAACAACATCGCCGGCTTCCTCTCGCAGGTCTCGCGCGAGGACGTCATCGAGAAGAACCTCGCCCACTTCCACGCGGCCGACCCGACCTACGGCGCCCGCCTGGCCGCCGCGGTCGCCAAGCTCCGCGCGGGCGACGAGGGCTGAGCCTCCTGACCCACCCTCAGCGGGCCTCTCCCCTCCGGGCAGTGGGGGAGAGGCCCGTCCCTATTGCGTAAGGGCAGTCGGATAACCTCACCGTGTGGATTGGTCCTCCTTCGCAAGCACCGCACTGGGCGCCGTCATCGGCGTCACCTCGACGCTGATAGCCGACCGGGTGCGGTGGCGGCGCGACCACCAGGACAAGCAGCAGGCCGCCAGGCGGCAGCTGTACGCGGACTACCTGGCCGCCCTGTCGCGGACGTACAACGAGATCCGCGAGGCCGCCCGCAACACCGCCGCGCCGGACGGCGACCGGGCGCGGGCAGCGGTGGCGGCCTTCAAGGAGGGCGGGGCCTACGAACTCCGCTACCAGGTCTCGATCACGGCCCCGGAGACCGTCGAGGAGCCCTCGGTCAGTGCCTTCCGGGCCCTGCGGAAGCTGCGTGACCTGGTCGAGTCCGGCACCAAGTACGACGATCCCGAGTACGTCGCGGCGCGCGAGGAGTGGGACGACCTCTTCGACGGCCTGCGGGCCCGGATCCGCGCCGACCTCGACGGGCGCTGAGGAACTGGATTTTGGCGTTCTGGCATATGCCAACTGACAGAGCCTCATAAGCTGGGGGATTTACCCGCGAGAGGGGAGTGCGCGGGCCGTCCGGTGGCTAGGCTGGACGGGCCTGCCGCCGTTCGGTCGGCACGGACGCACCACGGGAGGGTCGCCATGTCGGCACAGAGCCGGGACAGTCGGGCCATGCTGGCACCGGGCGGCCGGGGCCCGTACGCGGTGCTGCAGCGGGCGCTGCGCCTGCTGGAGGCGGTGGACCGGCACCCCTCGGGGGTCTCGCTCGGGGCGCTGGCCCGGGAGCTGTCGCTGCCGCTGGCGGTGGTGCAGGAGCTGGCCGAGGTGCTGGAGACCGAGGGGTATCTCGGCTACCAGGAGGGCGAGTGGGTGCTCGGCGGCACCTTCTCCCTGCTCGGCCGGCAGAACCGCGAGGAGCTGCTGCGGGCCCGGCTCGACCAGCAGCTGGTGGACCTGCGGGACGAGCTCGGCGCCGCCGTCTACTTCAGCCGCTACCACGAGGGCGAGCTCTCGGTGGAGGCCGTCGCCGCCTCCGAGGACGCCCCCGCCGTGCACGAGTGGGTCGACTTCCGGGCCACCGCGCACGCCAGTGCCATCGGCAAGTGCCTGCTGAGCCAGCTCGACCACGACGGCCGCCGCGACCACTTGGCCCGGCACCCGATCGCCCGGCTCACCTCCCGCACCATCACCGACCCCGAACAGCTGATGCACCGCCTCGAACGCCAGCCCGCCACCGTCCCCGTCCTGGACATCCAGGAGTACTCCCTGGGCACCGTCTGCGCGGCCGTCCCCGTCACGGCCGGCTCCACCGTCGGCTGCCTCGCGACCTCGATGCCGGTCGACCAGGTCCACCGCCTGAAGGCCGCCGCCGAGCTGCTGGCCGCCCGGGCCGCGCCGTTGATGGTCGCGATGGCGGTCTGACCGGGCTACTTCGCCGCCGAGGCGTCCGAACACGACATCGCGGTGACCTGCTGCGGTTTCGGCTGGAAGGCCGTCCAGGCGTCCCCGGCGGTCAGATCCGGGAACGACTGCTTGAAGTCCTCCACCCAGTCGCTGCTGCCGACGTACTCCGCGAACTTCTTGGCCAGATCGAGGCAGTCGGCCCGGTGCGCCTTGCCGATGCCGATGCCGTACCGGTTCGGCGCCCCGACGGTGACGTCCGGGACGACCACCAGGCTCGGGTCCAGGTGGGCGAAGCCGTGGAGAATCAGCTGGTCGGTGGAGACCGCGAAGACGCTGCCGGTCCGGAGCGCGCTGATGCAGGACTGCGCGTCGGCCAGCTCCTGCGTGTGGATCTTCGGGTACTGGTTCCGCAGCACGTCGAGGGAGGTGGTCCCGGTCCAGGCGCAGACGGGCTTTCCGGCCAGGTCGTCCACCGATCTGACCGCCGGACTGCCCTTGCGGACCATGAAGCCCTGCCGGGTGACGGCGTACGGGCCGACGAAGTCGATGTCGCGCTGCCGCTCGTCGGTTATCGAGAAGGTCGCGACCACCAGGTCGACGCGGCCGTCCTTGAGCGCGGGCACGCGGTCGTCGGAGGAGAGGTCGTTGAAAGCGATCTTGTTCACCGCGAGGCCCTCGGCCCCGGCGGCCCGGCGGGCGACCAGGATGTCGAAACCGGTGCGCTTGTACTCCGACCACACGCTGGTGCCCGGCTGGTCGTTCTTCACCCCTATGACGAGCCGGTTCTGCTTGAAGATCGAGGCGGCGGAGGCCGAGGGGCTGGGGGCCGGCGAGGGGCCGTGCCCGTCGCCGCTGCAGGAGACCGCCAGGAAGGCCAGGGCGAGGAGGGCCGGCAGGATCCCGGCCCGGTGCGAGCCGGCGGACATGACTCTCTTGGACATGACTCTCTCTCAGTTGGGTCGGAGCGTGGCGTCGCTGACGTCCAGGTCGAGGTAGCAGCCTGAGTCGGTCTTCACCGTGACGGTCAGCTCGAGCGTGCTCTTGGCGCCGGGCCGGATCGTCACCGTCGTGTCGTCCTGCTGCACGACCTGCCCGCCCGTCGCCGAGGCGTTCAGCTTGGTGTCGGGAACGCAGAGCTGGGTCGAGGGGTTGTGCTCGGCGATGTGGAAGGTGACGGTCAGGACGGCCTGCGGGTCGGCGATGTCGACGGTCAGCTTCCGCTGCGTCCCGTCGGTGACGTTCGCACCGTCGAACTGGCGGATCCGGACGGCGACGGAGCGGTCCGCATGGTCACGGACCCAGGCGTACCCCGCCCAGCTCCCCGCGATCAGCAGCACGGAGAGCACCACGCACCAGCGGCGGCCACGCCTCAGCAGCACGGCCAGCAGGCCCGCGCCCAGGGCCAGGCCGGCCGGCGCCAGGTAGTACGCCCACCGGCCGCCGTCGGCCTCGGGGCGCCGCAGCAGCATCCAGCCGAGGTTCGCCATCGCCCCGCACAGGAGGAATCCGGGGCCCTCCCCGACGAGGTGGATGACGACCTGCCAGAAGTTGCGGCCGACCGTCCCCACCGTCGTGTTGTCGTTGCCGTCGACGTCGAGGTCGATCCTGGTGCCGCCCGGCCCTCTTGCCGGGTCAGCCACGTCGGCTCCAGAACTTCCAGCCCCGGACCCTGACGTCGCCGTGGACGACGCCCGTTGCCAGGTTGCCGTCGCCCTTCACCGAGACACTGACCCGGCCGGGTGCCGGGGCGAGCGCCCGGAGCAGTTCGGGCTGCTCGGCGAGCACGGCGCGGACCAGCTCGCGCAGCTGGTCGGGAGTCGGCTGCCCGCCGGTCGCGGCCGCGTCCTGCCCCGCGCCGCCCGCGCCGCCCGCGCCGGCTATCCGGGTGCCGACCGCCCGGGCCAGCGCCTCGGCGGCCGCATGGGCGGCGCTCGTCCCCACGGTGCCCAGCGCGTCGAGCGCGCGCTGCACCATCTCATCCGTCACGGTGCCGATGAAATCGCTCACTTGCCACCCCGGTCGTCTCATGACCCACAGTCAGCTGACGACTACGAGATATCACGGGGGTGATCGGCCCGCCAAGCCCTTTGTAGAACGATTATGCGGATACGGAGCGTCAGTGGTAGCGCTCGGCGTGGGCGGTCGCGTGTCGGTCTCCCGCCGCCCGGAGCGCGCGTGCTCCGATGGTTCGGTGAGTATCCGGTTGCCCGGCTCCGGGCCGTCCCGGCGGTCCGTCCTCGGGGCGGCCGCTGTCCTGCTGAGCCCGTCGGGGCTGCCGCCGGGGGACCGGAGTCTCGTGCTGGCCGCCGACCAGGCCAGCCGGCGGGTGATCCTGGTGGACGTCAACACCCTCCCGTGGCAGGGCTCCGGCACCGCCGACGTCCGGGGGCTCGCCGCCTCGCGGCTCGCGCTGTGGTCCTGGGCCGGGCCCGAGGACGACTCCTGGTGGGCCGTCAGCGAGGCGAAGTACCGGCGTTGGCGGGGCCGGGAGTGGGTGCTCAGCTGTGCCACGGGCGGGCTGGCCGTGCTGGTGTCGTTCCCCGAGGGGCGGGTGCGCTGGGCGGCCCGGCCGGGCGGGAACCCGCACAGCATCGAGCTGCTGCCGGACGGGCGGGTGGTGGTCGCCTCGGCCGCCCCGGGCTTCCTGCGGCTCTACTCCTCGGCCGCGCAGTACGTGCAGTACGACCTGGCCGGGGCGCACGGCGTGCACTGGGACGGGCCCCGCGAGCTGCTCTGGGCGGTCAGCGACTCGGCACTGACCGCGTTCAGGGCGGGGGAGGGCCTCGAGCCCGTCCGGTCCGTGCCCCTGCCGACGCCGGGCGGCCATGACCTCGCCGCGGTCGCGGCCCACCCGGACCGGCTGTGGGTCACCACCAACCGGCACGTCTACCAGTACTCGGTCAGCAGCGGTACGTTCTCCCCGGCCGCCGGTGACGGCCCGGGGATCAAGAGCATCGGCGACGACCGCCGCAGCGGCCAGATCCTGGCCGTGCACCCCGACCGGGAGAACCCCTCGCCCTGGTGCACCTCGACCCTGACCTTCACCCGCCCCGACGGCTCCGGCCGCCTGGCCCGCACCAGCCTCTACAAGGCTCGTTGGCTGGTACGGAGGTAGCGCGTCGGCACGGCTCAGGCCTTGGCGGCCTTGGCCGCGGCCTCCTTCTCGTGCTTCTCCTTGATCCGGGCGTTCTCCTTGCGGACGTCCACCTGGTTGGCGCGCTCGTGCTGCAGCCACAGCGGGTTCTCGTCCCGGAGGGCCTCGATCTGCTCGGTGGTGAGCGCCTCGGTCACCCCGCCGCGGGCCAGGCCCGAGATCGACACGCCGAGCCGGGCGGCGACCACCGGGCGGGGGTGCGGGCCGTTCTTGCGCAGGTCCTGGAGCCACTGCGGCGGCTCGGTCTGCAGCGCGGTGAGCTCCTCGCGGGAGACCAGGCCGTCCCGGAACTCGGCGGGAGCCGCGTCGAGGTAGATCTCCAGCTTCTTGGCCGCGGTGGCCGGCTTCATGGTCTGGCTGGTCTTCTGCTTGAGCGAGGTCATGATGACAAGGGTAAAGGAGTGTGCGGGCGCTCCCGGCCACGGTCGGTAGCCTTGAGCGGTGACAGAGATGCAGGTGGACCCGTCGTTCCGGCTCGTGTACGTCCCGGGTGTGACCCCCGGCAAGTGGGCCAGGGTCTGGGGCGAGCGCCTCCCGGACGTGCGGCTCGAGCTGCTCGCCCTCCCGGTGGGAGAGGGCGAGGCGGCGCTGCGCGCGGGCGGCGCGGACGCCGGGCTGGTCCGGCTGCCGGTCGACCGGGACGTGCTCAGCGCGATCCCGCTCTACACCGAGAGCACCGTGGTGGTCTTCCCGAAGGACCACTGGCTCGCGGCCGCCGAGGAGGTGCCGCTCGCCGACCTCGCCGAGGAGGTCGTCTTCCACCCGCTCGACGACGCCCTGACCTGGCCCGGCGAGCTCCCCGGCCGGCCGGCCTTCGAGCGCCCGGCGACCACGGCGGACGCGATCGAGCTGGTGGCGGCCAACGTCGGCGTCCTCCTCGTCCCGCAGTCGCTGGCCCGGCTGCACCACCGCCGCGACCTCACCTACCGTCCGGTCGAGGAGGCGGCGCCGCAGTCCCAGGTGGCGCTGGCCTGGCCGCAGGAGCGGACCACCGACCTGGTGGAGGAGTTCATCGGCATCGTCCGCGGCCGTACGGTCAACAGCTCCCGCGGCCGGGGCGCCCAGCCCGCCGCGGCTCCTGCCGCCGCGAAGAAGTCCGCCCAGCCCCGGCAGCCTCGTCCGTCGGGGGCCCAGCCCGCCAAGGCGGGCGG
The DNA here is from genome assembly GCF_040296285.1 of Kitasatospora sp. NPDC002227. Classification (NCBI taxonomy): domain Bacteria; kingdom Bacillati; phylum Actinomycetota; class Actinomycetes; order Kitasatosporales; family Streptomycetaceae; genus Kitasatospora; species Kitasatospora sp. NPDC002227. The sequence continues at coordinate 90,548 of NZ_JBEOWY010000023.1, read as the reverse complement.
CAAGACCCAGGCCGGTGGCAGGACCCAGGGCAAGCCCCGCCCCTCGGCCGGCCGGGGCGGCGCCGCCGCCCAGAAGCGGAGCGGCGGCCGCCCCAAGCGGCGCGGCTGAGAATCCCCCGGCGGGGCCGGCTCACAGGCCGCCCGCGTGCGCGACCTCGACGATGCGGGTGTAGGCCGAGTTGAGGGTGGAGTCCGCGGTGAGGAGCTCGGCGAACGAAGCCGCGAGCAGCTTTCCGTCCTCTCCGTCCACGGAGGCGGTGCAGTCGCGGCCGCTCTGCTCGGCCTGGGTGATGCCCGCCTGCCACTGGTCCTGGGCCGACGGGTCGGGGATGCGGAGGTAGGCGGCGGCCGTGCGGGCGAACTCGGCGATGTCCGCGCAGAACGGGCGGACCTTTTCGGTGTCGACCCGGCCGTTGCCCTCCTGCAGGAGCGTGCCGAAGCCGGTCGTGACGACGATCAGCCGGTGCAGCAGATCGGCGCCGCCGAACATGGTCCAGGCGGTCACCTGCATCGCCCTGGTCTCGGCCGACACCACCGGAAGGTCGGGTGCCACCTCCGGGCGCGGGCTGCCCTCGGCCTGGGCCGAGGGCCCGAGCCAGGTGCTCGCGGCCGCGGCGGCGCAGAGCACCCCGATGCCGACGCGCCGGGCGGGCACCCCGAAGCGGGCCGGGCCGGTCCGTCCGGCCGCCGTCCGGCGGCGAGGGGCGGGCCGGCGAACCCTCCGGATCGCGGCCGCGACCGCCGCGACCGCGAAGGCGGCGCCCGCGCCGGCCACCAGGACGGGCCCCAGGAGGTAGCGGAACTCCGACCAGGTCGGACCAGGCCGCCAGACGCAGGACTGCACGACCACGCTCAGCGGCCGCACGCACCCCTCCGCGGAGGCGAGCACGAACATCCCGGCGGCGGCGACGAAGGCCGCCGACTCCGCCGCGACGATCGCCGCGATCAGGCGGTGGCGGCCCGCCGACGCGGTGGCGATCGCCGCGGCGGCGGCCATGGCGAGCACCAGAGCCGCCGAGGTCCGGAGGAAGTACGTCGCGGTGAGGATGCTCCAGGCGTCCCCGGTCGTCGGCTGCCCGCCGTGGAGGCCGGCCATGACGGCCACGAAGCCGGCCCAGCCCAGCACACCGCCGCCCGCCGCCGCCAGCAACAGCCGCCGCAGCGAGGGCAGGGCGCCACCGGTGGCCTGACCTGGCGCGGGGCGGACCGCCCAGGCCAGCAGCGGCACGCCCCACAGGGCCGCCACAGCGGGCAGGGCCACCGGTCCGTCGGACAGGGTCTGCAGCGCCATCAGCGGCTGGGTGGGGGCGGCGCGGTCCAGGGCATTGCCGAAGTGATAGGTCGCGGCGGGGTTGGTCGGCCACCCCGTCGCCAGCGCGGTGCCCTCGCCCTGCCACCAGAAGAACCAGGCCGACATGGCCAGGCTGGCCGCCGCCAGGCAGAGCAGCATCGCCGCCCGGACGGTCGGCCGCTGCCACACCGCGGTCCAGAGGCGGGCGCAGCTGGTGACCCACCAGCCGAACGCCACCCCCGCGAGCACGAGCAGGAGCATGACCTCGGGCCGCTCGGGCAGCCACCGGTGCCCCGTGAGGTCGTCCAGGACGAGCTCGGCGGCGGCCATCCCGACCCCCAGCCACAGCCCGGCCCGCACGCCGGCCGGTGCCGGGCGCCCGGTGGCCGTGGCGTGGACCACCGCCCGCCAGAGCATGATCCCGGCCACCCCAGTGACCAGCCCGGCCGGGGCGGAGGCCAGCGCCTGTCGCGCCCACCTCCCGGTCGCGACGTAGTTGCCGAGCTGGTCCGCCGACTGCACGTCGATGAGGATGGCGGCGGCCCCGGTCAGCAGCATCGGCAGTGCCCGGACCGCGAACAGCGCGGCGGGATCGGTGAGGGACTCCCGCCGCAGGTCCCAGCGCGGGTGGGTGCGCCACAGCCCGGCGAACGACGCCCAGGCCCGCCCGGCCCGGCCGGTCGGCGGCGCCGGATCCGGGACGGCCCAGGTGTGCGCGGCCGCGCCCCAGCGCACCGCGGCGAGGTCGGCGTAGATCTCCCGGCTGCGCAGCACGTCGGAGCGCGCGAGGTGGACCAGCGCGACCATGACGACGGTGAGCAGCAGCCTCCTGGTGGCGCCCGGCGCCTCGCTGGCCCAGGCCGTCGTGTCCCGGCCGGTGAACTCACGGAGGGTCACCACCAGCTCCGGCAGCAGCGCGAGGGCGACGAAGACCCGCCAGAGGGCGACGGTGAAGTAGGTCAGGCTGACGTCACGGTTGTGGACGTGGGCCAGCTCGTGCAGGACCACCGCGCGGAACCCGTCCGGGTCCGTGGTCCGATGGGCGAGCAGGCCCCCGTGCAGGCAGACGGTGGCCCGGCCAGTGCGGCCGAAGACCACGGCGCCGACCGTGGCCGCCGTCGGGTCGACCACGAACCGCGGCGGCCGGCTCAGTCCGGCGGTCGCCGAGAGCTCCGTCAGGCTGTGCAGGATGCCGCCGTCCCGGTCGACGGCCGCCAGCGGGACGACCCGGCCGCGCCGCGCCTTGCGCAGCGGCAGGAGGGCGAAGACCAGGCCGGCCGCCGTCAGCAGCAGGAGCGGCGCAGCCGCGGCCAGCCACCAGGGCGGCAGCGCACCGTACCGGTCGACGCAGGACTGGTACGCGGCCTTCTGGGCGGCCGCGACGGCGACGGTGGCCAGGTCGCCGGCATGCAGCGGGTCCGCTCCGGCGGCGAGCTCGCAGCCGAAGCCGTCCAGATCCCGGGAGGGCTGGAGCCGGGTGGCCACGCTGATGATCATCGAGCTGCCGCTGACCAGCAGCAGCACCAGCAGCAGCGCGAAGCGCACGGTGGTCCCGGCCGAGACGGCCCGCTCGTCGAGGCGTAACCGGGGTGGCGAGGCGGTCATCACACTCCCTCCTGCGCGGCTGGGCCGACGGTCTCGGTCAGGGCCAGCCGGGCCACCACCGCGTCGGCGATCGCCAGCGCGCGGGTCTCGCCCAGTCCGCGCTGTGCGGCGCTCGCCAGGATCTGCCCGTGCACCTCGGCGAGCTGCGCCTGGGTCAGGGCCGGGACGACCACCGGTGCCGCCCGCCGGCGCAGGATCCTGCGCAGGGCGGCCTTGGCTCCCTTGGCGGCACCGTCCGCGGCCGTCTCCCCGAACCTCTGCGCCGCCTGGTTGACGGCCAGCCAGATCACCGGCGTCGCCAGGGAGGCCAGCTCGCCCATGCCGAAGCCCAGCGGCTCCCGCCGCTGCCGCCGCCTGCCGAGCCGCCGCACCACCGTGGCGTCGTCCAGCCGGGTCAGCCCCTCGACCAGCGGCAGCTCCTCGGCCGCGATCTCGGCCACCACGTCGCGCACCACATCGCGCACTCTGGTCCCGGCGGCCGGGACGGTGTACCTGCCGGACGGTTCTGTGCCGAAGCCCATGGCGTTCCCCCACGGATTGTCAGGTCTGCTGCAACTGCCGTGCGGTCGGAGTCTCGCGGGGCGGCGGCGGGCGCGGCAAGGTCCGTACGGAGAATGGTTCCGCTCTGTTGCACTCCGGTGACGAAGCGGAGTCATCCGGTGGAGTCGGTCGCCGGGGCGGTGGTCACCGCAGGGCGGCGGCGGCCAGGCCTTCGAGGGCCTCGCGGGGGACGTCGCCGCCGCTCACCAGGCGGTCGAAGACCAGGCCGTCCAGGCAGGTCAGCAGGGTGTGGGTGCGGTTCTCGACGTCCGGTGCGCCGTGGGTGGCGAGGAACTGCCGGACGGCCGCGCGGCCGGCGTTCTCGCGAGGGGTGAGGATCTCGCGCAGCTCGGGGTCGCGCACGCTCTCGACCGCGCAGGCGTGCCGGGCCAGCGAGCGGCGGCGGCCCTCGCCGGTGAGGCGCCGGCGGGCGAGCCGGGCCATGCCCTCGACCAGTTCCTCGGCCGTGCGCAGGGGCGGCAACTCCTCGGCGGCGCTGCCCAGTTCGGCCTGGTCGAGCTGCACGAGGCGGGTGACGAGTGCGGTGAGCAGGGCGGCGCGGGTGCGGAAGTAGGCCGAGGTGGTGCCGGGCGGCAGGGCCGCGCGGCGGTCCACGGCGCGGAGTTCGGCCACATCGCCTTCCCGGACGGCCGGGCCGAGTGGCACGCCGTCCTCGCCCTCCCGCCCGGCAGCCGCTTCGCCGACCCCCTCGCGTCGCTGCGCCGTCGGTTCGGCGGCTGGCACCACCCGATCCCGGCCCTGCTCGACGCGACCCGGCCGGCCGCCGTCCTGCACCACGACGTCAACGAGTTGCCGGTGCCGCTGCCTTCGTACGTGCTCGGCCGCACCGCCCTGCTCGGCGACGCCGCCCACGCCATGACCCCCAATCTCGGCCAGGGCGCCTGCCAGGCCCTCGAGGACGCCGTCACCCTCGCCGCCGCCCTCGCTCTCGAACCTTCGGTCGAGGCAGCCCTCGCCCACTACGGCCGCGAACGCCGCCCGCGCAGCCAGGCCGTGGCCCGGGCCGCCCGCCGGGCCGGCCGGATGGGCCACCAGCTCTCGAACCCCCTCGCGGTCGGCCTCCGGAACACCGCCATGCGGCTGCCTCCGTCGGGAGCCGCCGTACGCATGATCCTGCGCCACCACACCTGGACCCCACCCCGGCTGCCCTGACCCCTACCACCGCGGATCGGCAGCCGGGCACCCCTCCGGCCCCAGGAGCTGCGCCACGCACGGTTTCCTCCAGCTGTTGCCCGGGCAGTGGTGGGTGCCGGGAGATCTGCCAGGGTAGGGGAACCAGCCCCAGTCGGAGGACCAGCCCGTGACCGTCGAAATCCGCCACCACACCACCCTGACGGCCGAGACCCGGCAGGCGCTGCTGGACGTGTACGCCGAGGTGCGGGCACCGCTGCTGCACCTGCCGAACTACTGCGTCGAGGCCTTCGCCGAACGGCTCGAGCGGTATGCCGCCGAGCCCGGCTTCGAGCTCGTGCTCGGGCACGACGGCGGGGCCGTCGTGGGGTACGCGTACGGGAACCGCGTCGGAGCCGGTGACCGGTACTGGGGGCGGATGGCCGAGCCGCTGCCGGAGGGCTTCACCGACACTCCCGTGCTGGCGCTCAGGGAGATCGGCGTCCGTACGCCATGGCGCGGCAGCGGTGTGGCCCGGCGTATCCATGACGGTCTGTTGGCCCGGCGGGCCGAGGAGCGGGTGACGCTGATGGTCAACCCGCTCGCGGGTGGCGGCAAGGTCCGGCGGGTGTACGAGAGTTGGGGTTACCGGGCGTTCAACGCGCAGCCGCCGTCGTCGGTTTCGCCTGAGCTGACGGTGATGGTCCGCCCGATCCGCTGAACGGCGCCAGCAGGGCCACGGCCGGGATGGCCAGGGCGGCGGTGGCGCCGAGGAGGAGGAAGACGGCGGTGGGGCCGAAGTGGGCCTGGACGACGGGGACGGCCAGTGGCGCCAGGAGCAGGGGCAGGCCGGAGATCAGGTTGAACAGGCCCTCGGCCCGGCCGAGGACGTCGGCGGGGAGGTGCCTGACGCTGACGACGGCGGCCACGCCGGTCACGGCCGAGCGCATGGTGAAGAAGGCCGTCATGCAGAGCACGAAGACCGGGACGGGGGCGAAGCCCATCGCGAGGGTCGCCGCCGTCATCACGGCGGCCGCCACCGCCAGGACCACGTGCGGGCGGGCCGTCGCCCGGGCGGCGACGTAGGTGCTGCCGGCCAGGGCGCCGGCGTTGGCGAGGCCCTGGGCCAGGCTGACGGTGCCGGTCGAGGCGCCCTGCTGGCTGCGCAGGTACCAGACCAGGAAGGTGAGCATGCCGACGCCGCTGACGAACTGGAGGGGGAGGGAGGCGAGTTCGGCGTACAGCACCCGCTTCTCGCGCCGGATGACGTGCCAGCCGTCGAGGATCTCCCGCCCCAGCCCGGGGCGGCGGGGCCCGGGTGCGGGCCGGGCCTTGGCCGGCGGGCGGATGCCCAGGAGCCAGACCGCGACGGGCGCGAGGAAGGTCGCGGCGTTGAACCAGAGCAGTCCGAGGTAGCCGACCAGGCCGGCCCCGGCCGCCACCAGGAGCGGGCCGGCGATGTTGGAGGCGGTGAAGAGGCTGCTCAGCACGGCCCGGGAGCGGGCCGGGTTGGCGGGGAACATGGTCCGTACGCCGGTGATCCAACCGGTGCGGTACAGCTCGCCGCCGAGCTGGACGAGTGCGGCCAGCGGGAAGAGGACCGCGGGGGAGACGTGGGCGCCCGCCAGGCAGAGGTTGAGCCCGACCGCTCCCACGAGCTGGACGGCCAGCCCGGGCACCACGAACAGGCGCGGCCCCCACCGGTCGACCATCGCACCGACCCAGGGGCTCACCAGCAGCACGGCCGGGGCCAGCGCCGCCGTCAAGGACATGACGGTCAGCGAGCCGGTCAACTGGTAGAGGTAGAGGGGGAGGCCGACCTTGTAGGCGGACTCGCCCAGGTTGTTGACGAAGTTCCCGGTGGCGAAGACCAGGAACCGCTGGTCCCGCCAGGGCGGAGTCTCCTGCTGCGGAGGCACTGTCTGCATGCGCAGCAAGGTAGGGCGGAGCCGGACGGGAGTGCATCGGGCCAAGGGCCCGGTTCGGCCTCCTGCGGAGGGTGCAGGACCTGCGGCCGGGTGCCGGAGCGGCCGGCGGCGGGAAGGGCGGCCGCGGCGGGCGGGGCGGGCCATAAGTGTTATTAGACTCGGTGTCGATAAGAATGGTCGAAACCCTTGTGGGGTGGTGTACCCGCGAGTAGTTTGCTGGTGGTCCCGCAGTCGTCAGCAGGTCAGGAGGCTCTCGATGCCCCGCGCTACCGAACCCACCCGGGTGCACGACAGTCTCGTGCTGGAGCCCCGGGACGTGCACTTCGACTGGGGGCAGCTGCCGCTGCACTGGATCCCGGACGAGCCGATGGCCACGCACACCATCAACGTGCTCCACCTGCTGCTGCCCGAGGGGGAGCGGTGGTTCGTGCGGCTGTTCAAGCAGGCCCTGCCGATGGTGACCGACGAGCAGCTGCGGGAGGAGGTGCTCGGGTTCATCGGGCAGGAGGCGATCCATGCGGAGGCGCACCAGGAGGTGCTCGACCACCTGCTCGGGCAGGGGATCGACCCGCGGCCGTACGTACGGCAGGTGAGCTGGCTGTTCCACCGGGTGCTCGGGGACCGGCCGGGGATGACGCCCGCGCAGCAGCGGGAGCACGTGATCGAGCGGGTGGCGGCGGTGGCTGCGATCGAGCATTTCACGGCATTTCTTGGCAATTGGATTCTGAACTCGCCGGGTCTGGACCGGGCGAAGGCCGATCCGACCATGCTCGACCTGCTGCGCTGGCACGGCGCGGAGGAGGTGGAGCACCGCAGCGTCGCCTTCGACCTGATGCGGCACCTCGACCCCGGGTACCTGCGGCGGATGCGGGGGATGGCGATCGCGGGGCCGGTGCTGTTCCACCTGTGGGTGCGGGGGGTGCGGTTCCTGATGGCGGCCGACCCGACGCTCGAGGGGCGGGTGAAGCCGACCTGGCGGGAGGCACAGGCGGTGGCGCGGCGCGGGCTGCTGCCGGAGCCGGGGCGGATGGCCAAGTCAGCGCTGCGGTACTTCCGGCCGAGGTACCACCCGACGCAGGAGGGGTCGTCGAGTCAGGCGCTCAGCTATCTGGCGAGCTCGCCGGCGGCGCGGGCCGCTGTGCGCTGAGCCGCAGTTGCACTGTTCGGGGGCGCGGGGAACCGCGCGAAGCGGTAGGCCTCGGGCCGGTACGTGGCCCGTCGCGCAGTTCCCCGCGCCCCCGGACAGTGCAACTGGCTCTCTGCGGCAGCCGACAGGTCGGCTTCTTCCGGCCTCGCGCCGTTCCCCGCGCCCCCAAGCGGATAGTGCAACTTCCCCGCGCCCCTGAATGCTTGGAGCCCCACCCATGGATCTGCCCCCCGACCTGTACGGCCGTCCGCGGCCGGACCGCTTCGTGCAGCGGTTGACGGCGTTCGGTGACTGGTACAACAAGCCGGGCCGCCGGCCGCCCGCGCCGGCCCCCGCGCGGCCGACGCCCGAGCTGCCGTTGGTGGTGACCGGGCACGAGGTGATCGCCGCCGAGGTGGTGGAGCTGCGGCTCGGGTCGCCGTACGGGGCCGAGCTGCCCGCGTGGCAGCCCGGGGCGCGGGTGCAGCTGACGCTGCCGTCCGGGCGGCGGCGGCACTACTCGCTGTGCGGCGACCCGGCGGACCGTTCGACGTACCGGCTGGCGGTGCGGCGGATCGAGGGCGGTGGCGGCGGGTCGGTGGAGATCCACGACGGGCTGTCGGCCGGCAGCCGCCTGACCGCCCGGCGGCCGCGCAACGGCTTCGCGTTCTGCGGCGAGCCGGCCGTGCTGCTGCTCGCGGGCGGGATCGGGATCACCCCGCTGCTGCCGATGGCCCGCGAGGCCCAGCGCCGGGGCCTGGACTGGACCTTGGTGCACACCGGCCGCGACGCCGCCTCGATGCCGTTCGGCGACGAGCTGCGCGGTCTCGACCCGCGCCGGGTCGTGCTGCTCACCGACGACCACAACGGCCCGCCCGGAGCCGCCGAGCTGATCGCCCAGGGGCCGGGGAACGCGGCGGTGTACTGCTGCGGCCCGGCCCCGATGCTGGCCGCCGTCCGGGAGGCGGTGCCGGCCGGCCGGCCGCTGCACTTCGAGCGCTTCGGCGCCGCCCCGATCCCGGACGGCAAGCCGTTCACCGTGCGGCTCGGCGAGGCCGGGCCGACGGCCGGGGTGCCCGCCGACCGCTCGGCCCTGGACGTGCTGCGCGAGCTGCGCCCCGACCTGCCGTACTCCTGCCACCAGGGCTTCTGCGGCACCTGCGAGGTCAGGGTCAGCGCCGGCACGCCCGAGCACCGCGACCGCCGGCTCACCCCCGAGGAGCGGGCGGCCGGCGCCCTGCTGCCCTGTGTCTCCCGCGCCGCCGAGGGCGAGACCCTCGTGCTGGACCTCTGAGAAGGAGAACCCCCGTGAACCAGAGAACCTTCGCCTTCGACGAGCACGACCTCGGCCGCTTCCGGGAGACCCAGCAGCTGGCCTACGCCTGCGCCGAGCAGGTGGCGGCCTGGATCGAGCCCGGGGTGACGGAGCGGCAGGCCACCGCCAAGCTCCGCTCCTGCCTGGTCGCGGCCGGGGTGCAGGACTTCTTCCACGTGCCGTTCGCCTGGTTCGGCGACCGCACCGCCTTCCGGCACTTCCACACCCCGCTGCAGTTCTTCGCCGGCGGCCGGGTGCTCCAGGAGGGCATGCCGTACGTGCTCGACTGCGCGCCCGTGGTGGACGGCTACACCGCCGACATCGGCTACGGCGGCAAGGTCGGCGAGAACCGGATCTGGGACCAGCTGGCCGCCGACCTGCGGGTCTACCGCGAGCTGATCCTGCGCGAGGTGAAGGCCCGCAAGCCGCTGAGCGAGGTGTACGCGGCGGTGGACGCGCAGATCGCCGCGCACGGCTACGACAACCGCCACCAGGTCTACCCGGGCCGGGTGATCGGCCACCAGGTGACGCGGAACACCGCGCGCGGGCCGGCCGGGGTGAACCTGTTCGGCTTCGGGGTGCGTACGCTGCAGACGCTCGGCCGCGAGCTGATCAGCGAGCGGCTGCACGGCCGTTCGCCGCTGTGGGCGGACGGGAAGTCCTCCCGGCACGCCCCGACCCCCGGGCTCTGGGCGGTGGAGCCGCACATCGGCTTCCGGGAGGTGGGCGTCAAGTTCGAGGAGCTGCTGGTGGTCACCGAGGACGACGCCTTCTGGCTCGACGACGACCTGCCGCACGTCCGCCGCTGGACCCAGGAGAAGGAGAGCGCCCGATGACGATCCGCCGCCGTACCGTCCAGGCCACCGACGGGCTGCCGCTGGCCGTCTTCGAGCAGGGCGACCCGGCCCGGCCGACCGTGCTGCTCGTGCACGGCTACCCCGACAGCCACGTGGTCTGGGACGACGTCGCCGAGGACCTCGCGGCCGACCACCACGTGGTGCGCTACGACGTGCGCGGCGCGGGCGAGTCCGGGGTGCCGCGCTCGCGCGAGGGGTACCGGCTGGCGCAGCTCGGGGCCGACCTGATCGCGGTGGCCGAGGCGGTCAGCCCGGACGCGCCGGTGCACGTGGTGGCGCACGACTGGGGCTCGGTGCAGTCCTGGGAGGCCGTCACCGAGCCGGGCGCCGAGCGGTGGATCGCCTCGTACACCACGATGTCCGGCCCCTCGCTCGACCACGTGGGCCACTGGATGCGGCACCGGTTCCGGCGGCCCACGCCGAGGCATCTGAAGCAGCTGCTGCAGCAGGGCGCGCACTCCTGGTACATCACCTACTTCCACCTGCCGGTGCTCGCCCCGGCGACCTGGCGGCTCTGGCTGGCCCGGGCCTGGCCGCGGGTGCTGCGCGACCTGGAGGGCGTCACCCCCCGGCCCGGCCACCCGCAGCCGACCCTCAAGCGGGACGCCGTGCACGGCATCGAGCTGTACCGGGCCAACATGCGCCCGGCCGTGCGGCACCCGCGCGAGCGGCGCACCGGCCTGCCCGTCCAGCTGATCACGCTGGCCAGGGACCACTACGTCTCCGACTTCCTCTCCGAGGGCCTGGAGCGCTGGGCGCCGAAGCTGACCAGGCGCACGGTGAACGCGACGCACTGGTCGGCGCTGCTCGAGAAGGGATCGCTGGTGGCCGGGATGGTGCGGGAGTTCATCACCGAGGAGGCGCCCAAGCCCTCCGGCGAGCTGGTGGTGATCACCGGTGCGGGCAGCGGGATCGGGCGGGCCACCGCGGTGGCCTTCGCCGAGCAGGGCGCCCGGGTGGTGATCGCCGACCTCGACCTCGCGGCGGCCGAGCGCACCGCCGAGCTGTGCGAGCTGGTCGGCGGCCACGGCTACGGCTACCGGCTCGACGTCAGCGACGGGCCCGCCGTGGACGCCTTCGCGGAGCTGGTCGCCGCCGAGCACGGCGTGCCGGACGTACTGGTCAACAACGCCGGCATCGGCCACTCCGGGACCTTCCTGCAGACCACCGAGAAGGAGTGGCAGCGCGTCCTGGACGTCAACCTCTGGGGCGTCATCCACGGCTGCCGGGCCTTCGGCTCGCTGATGGCCGAGCGCGGCCAGGGCGGGCACATCGTCAACCTCGCCTCGGCCGCCGCCTACCTGCCCTCCAAGGTGCTCGCCGCGTACGCGACCAGCAAGGCCGCCGTGCTGATGCTCTCCGACTGCCTGCGCGCCGAGCTGGCCCCCGCGAAGATCGGCGTCTCGGCGATCTGTCCCGGCATCGTCAACACCAACATCACCCGCACCACCACCTTCTCCGGCGTCTCGGCGGACGAACAGGCCGCCAAGCAGGCCCGCACCTCCAAGCTGTACGCCCGCCGGGGCTTCCCGCCCGAGAAGGTCGCCGCCGAGATCGTCCGGGCCGTGCGCACCGGCAGGCCCTTCGTCCCGGTCACCGTCGAGGCCAAGGCCGCCCGCCTGCTCGGCCGCCTCAGCCCCGGCCTGCTGCGCCTGGCCGCCCGCCTCAGCGTCGGCTGAGCACCGGCTGAGCAGCTCCACCCGGCGCCCACGGGCGGTGTGTCGATCGACCGCCGCCCGTGGGCGTTTTGGTACTCCTGGGGTGATTCGTCCCCATTCTCGGAGGAGTGCCCAGATGGCCACCGGAGTCGTGAAGTCCTACAACGTCCACCACAGCTACGGGTTCATCACCCCCGACGGTGGCGGCCCTGAGGTGATGGTCTACGCCGACTCGATCCAGGACGGCGGCGCGCTCGAGGAGGGGCAGGCGGTCGAGTACGACCTCACCTCGCAGGAGGGGCGCCCGGTTGCCGAGCACGTCCGGCGGCGGTGAGCCGGTCGCCGAGGCGGAGTTCAAGTGCCCCCACCTGAAAGGGATTCGGCATACTGATTCCGCGTCAGAAGTGGTTGCGACACCAGTGGTGGAGCTCGTAGGCTGTCGCCAGTTGATGCCATTTCTGTCGAAACGAGGTAGCTCATGCCCGACCGACACGAACTCTTCGGATTCCTCACGGCCGAGAGCAAGGTGAACGGGGTTCCGGCGGCAAACGAACTTTCCACCGCGTATTTCCTGGCGAAGCTCTCGTCCGAGTGCGACCCGTCGGACGTGGAGCACGACCTGTCCCACAAGGTCCCGGGCGTGGTCGTGGTGGACACCCGCAGCGCCGAGTCGTACCGCGAGGCCCACATACCGGGTGCGCTGAACCTGCCGCACCGTGACCTCGGCCCCGAGCACGTGACCGGCCTGGACCGCGAGGCGGTGTACGTGACGTACGGGTTCGGGCCCGACTGCAACGCCGGCACCAAGGGCGCGGCGAAGCTGGCCGTCCTCGGCTTCAAGGTGAAGGAGATGATCGGCGGCTTCGAATACTGGAAGCGTGACGGGTTCCCGGTCGAAACCGGAAACCCGTCCGACGGCTGATCAATGTGTGGGGAGCTGCGTTCACCGCGGAAGTGCGCGCAGCTCCACACCCTCCAGGAAATCGGCGCGGAATTTCCTTGGGAGACTTTCGTCCGCGGTCATGAGATATCCGCGCAATTTCCGGTCGGCATGCGGCCGGGGTGGATATCCCAGAATGAGGCAGGGGTCGTTCAGGGCGGTGAGGCCGAGTACCAGATCCGCCTCGTCACAGCCGGTGGGATCGCCGAAATCCTGGGACGGCACCGCCTCGAACCCGGTCTGCACCTTGAAGGAGAAGAGACCGATCTGCGTGAGGTGCCCGTAGAGGTTCGGCTCGTCCCCGAGGGTGGCCCAGGTGTAGCCCTTGCTCCGTGCGGTGCGCATGGCGGTGAAGTAGAGGGTGCGGGCCAGGCTCGCCGTCGTGCGCCAGTACTCGTCGACGGCGGAGAAGCGGATGCGGATCGCCGACACCTCCGGGCACTCGGCCACCAGGCAGCCGCCCACCAGCTCCTCGCCGTCGAAGGCGAAGACGCCGAAGTACTTCTGGGGGCCGTTCAGCACCGTTTCGCGGTGGCGCTTGGCGTAGGGCACGCCGAACTTCATGGCGGCGACCCGCTCCTCGTACAGCGCGAGGAACCTGTCCAGGGTCTCCGGTTCGACCTGGTCCTGCACCACCTCGCGCAGGACGCCGGCCCGGCGCTGGGCCCGCCGGATGTCCTGCCGCGGGCGCGTCTCCAGCCGGGCGAGGAATTCGTCCTCGTCGGAGCCGAGCCGGGCGAGCCAGGTCAGCATCTCGGGCTTGACGACGAACCCGTGCTCCGCGAGCTCGGGCACCGCGTCGGCCGGGGGCCGCAGCATGCGGACGACGTCGATGTGCTGCCCGGCCGACAGCCAGGGCCGGCCGGGGAGTTCGGCGGGTTCGATCAGGCCGACGGAGAGTCCGTGCTCGTCAATGACCTTCATGCGGCGTCCTCTTCCACCATTCCTGGCCCTTCCGGGGGAGGGTCGGGATCGGGTCGTAGTAGGGGTGGGCCCGCCGGCCGGCCGCCGAGCCCTCGGTCTCCAGCGGGGTGCGGTAGTTCTTCGTCCAGTACGAGATGCCGAGGTCCCGGTCGTAGGAGTCGACCTGGTCGACCCAGCGCTTGCCGACGAACGGCACGTCGCAGACGATGCGCGGGGTCGCGAATCCGGGCAGGTACCCCATGATTCCGCGCTGCAGGGCCTGTGCCTCCCAGACCGCCACCCGCCAGTGCTCGCTGCCCGGGATCATGTCGCAGAGGTAGAAGTAGTAGGGGAGGATCCCGGCGCCGTCGAGGAGCGCGAAGCTCAGGTCGAGCAGCGCGGGGACCGAGTCGTTGACCCCCCGCATGAGGACACCCTGGTTGCGCACGTCGCGCACGCCGGCCTCGAACAGCGCGGTGGTGGCGCGGGCCACCGTGCGGGTGACCGACTGGGCGGCGTTGGCGTGGGTGTGCACGGCGACCTGCACGCCGTTGCGGCGCGCCTTCGCGCACACGGAGGCGAGTCCGTCGAGGACGTCCTTCTGCAGCCAGTGCTGCGGGAGGCCGACCAGCCCCTTGCTGGCGAGCCGGATGTCGCGGACGCTGGGCACTTCGAGGAGGCCGAGGAGGAAGGCCTCCAGCTTCGGCCAGGGCACGTTGGCCAGGTCACCGCCGGAGACCACGACGTCGCGGATGGTCGGGTTGGCCCGCAGGAACTCCAGCATCCGTCCGTGCCGGTCGGCCGGCTTCAGGGTGAAGCGGTGCTTGGTGACCTGCGGTGTGGAGTTCCCGACCAGGTCCATCCGGGTGCAGTGGCCGCAGTACTGGGGGCAGGTGGAGACCAACTCGGCCAGCACCTTGGTCGGGTAACGGTGCGTCAGGCCCTCGACCGCCCACATCTCCGCCTCGTGCAGCGAGTCCCGGGTGGCGAAGGGGTGGGAGGGCCATTCGGTGTCGCGGTCGCCGAAGACGGGGATCATGTAGCGGCGCACCGGGTCGGCGAGGAAGCGGTCGAGGAAGCCGGGGGCGCCGGGGCCGAGGTCCGGCACCATCGTGTTGAGCATCTGGGGCGTGACCAGCATCGACATGGTCGCGCGCTCCCGCTGGTCCCGGACCAGGTCGGCGATGAACGACTCGGCCAGGGTGCCGCCGAAGACCGCCTGGAGCTGCCTCGGGTTCTTGACGCAGTTCGCCCGCTGCCACTGGGCCGACTCCCACTCATCGCCGGTCACCCCCGCCCAGCCGGGGAATCGGCGCCAGTCCGGTTCGACCGGGTGCCGTAATTCGTACGAATAGGGCTGGGCCACGGGCATCAGCCCAGATAACTCCGTCGGCCCGAGTAACGACATATGTGAATCGGAGTGGATGGTCATGCTGCCCCCGCGTTCGGTCGGCCCAGTAGGTGATCCTGTGGCGCCCAACAATCGCCCGGCAAATGAGAGGTCGGCCGCTGCCTGACACACTCAGCGATCTTTCTATCCGATAGGTCGAGCCACATTCAAGCATGTCGGAGCTACTCGTCCGGTATGCGGATAGTTGTCGTGTTCACTCCAGTTGGCCCGTCATGTCCGTTTGCACGGCGCAACGTTGCGCAACGAACTGTTCATCAAGACTTGACAGAGTTCAGCCGAAGCGAGGTAGGTTCGTGATCGTGGCAGGGGGAGCCACTGCACGATTCGACGCCCTGCCACCAATTCCCGCCATAAGCGCAAGGAATGGGTCTACGTTGGTAGTTCAGTGGGCAAATCAGCATGACTTCCAGTCCCTTCTCAAGCGGTCGGAGATCGAGGACAAACCAGTCCTTCTGGATCTCCACTCACCGGAGTGTCCGGGCTGCGGCAACCATGACCGGAGCATCTACTCCGATCCCGAGATCGCCCGGGACATCATGGAGTACACGCTCCCGGTGCGCGTGACGACGACCGACCCCGACCGGGTCAGCACGGACATCATCAACAACCACATCTTCATCTGGTCGCCGAGCGTCCAGCTGGTCGCGCCGGACCAGACCCGGTACCACGAGTGGAACGGCGCGCCGCGGCGCACCCGGCTCTCCGTCGGGTACCAGACCGTCTTCCACGACACTCCGGGGCACCTGACGCCGGACACCTTCAAGGCCCAGTTACTCGTCGGCAGGGCCAAGGCAGCCCTGCGCAAGCAGCGGTACGGGGAGGCGATCCGCCTCTTCGACGAGGCGACCAGCCGGTTCCCGCAGGACAAGGTGACCGTCGAGGAGGCGGCCCGCTGGCGCAAGGTCGCCCAGAACGGCGGCACCATCGAGACTTCGTGGGACCGCCACCGGCAGGTCACCACCTCGCCGCTGGCCGCGGCGGTGGAGCGCTTCGCGCAGACCGTCGCCGTACTGCCGGACAGCGTCCTGATGCAGGACTGGATCGGCAAGCCGGGCCCCGGCGACTGGCAGTGGTACTCCGACTGCCTGCGCGAGGTCGTGCTCCAGGCCTACCAGGAGCTGTGCGACTTCGCCGTGGTCGCCGAGCGCGAACGCGCCAAGCACGGGCCGGAGTTCAACGACACCCACCGACTGCTGGGCCAGCACCGCTTCGCCTACCGCGAGTTCCAGTCGCTCTTCGTCGGTGTCCCCGACTCGCTGCTGGACCGGACTCCGCTGCGCTCCGAGCGTTCGATCCGTGAGAACCTCGCCCACGTGGTCATGGCCGAGTGGTGGGCCTACCGGCCGCAGATCCTGCACGCGCTGGACCGGGGCCGCCAGGGCCTCTCGCCGGAGATCGCCCCGGCCACCGACACCGTGGCCCAGCACGGCGAGCCGCTGGGCAGCCACGAGAGCCTGCACGAGCTGCTGGCGCTCTACGAGCGTCTGCACCTGCGCAACACGCAGGACTACTCGGACATCACCGAGAAGGAGCTGGGTATTCGCTCCGCCTGGTGGGAGCTCGGCCCGGTCGAGCTGCGGTTCCGCCTCAAGCGGTACATCTGGCACCCGCGTGACCACGCCGTCTCGATCGACAAGATCCTCGACGCGGCCGGCCACCGGCACACCGCCAACCACCGTTTCGCCGCCCGCCTGTTCAGCGGCCTGGGCACCGCCGAAGCCGCCTTGATCGGCGCGGACGGCTTCATGGCCGACCGGGTGGCCGCCCTGACGGCCACCATCAACGAGCGGGCCGACGAGGCCGCACGTCTGCTCGGCCAGGTCACGACGGCCTGACGAGAAGTCGGATCGCCCGAAGGAGACCGGTCCCGCGCGCCACCCGACGCGCCGCCGGCCTCCTTCCGGCGTGCTCCCCGCAGCCCGGCCGCCGGGCCCGGAGCCTGCTTCCAGTGCCCACCACCGGCGCCGAGCCCACGGCCGAGGAAGGCAGAACGACCATGACACACCAAGACGTCGAAATCCTGGGGGTCGGGGCCGGCCCGGCGAACCTCGCGCTGGCGGTGGCCCTCGAGGAGCTCGCCCCCGACCTCGCGGCGCGGACCCTGCTCGTCGAGCAGAGCGCCGGCACGGTCTGGCAGCGCGGCCTGCTCATCCCCTGGGCGCAGAGCCAGGTCTCCTTCCTCAAGGACCTCGCCACCCTGCGAAACCCGTGCTCCCGCTTCACCTTCGTCAACTACCTGCACCAGACGGGCCGGTTGGACGCGTTCATGAGCCTGGGCACCTTCACGCCCTACCGCAGCGAGATCTCCGACTACCTCCGGTGGGTCGCCGAAGAGCTGGCGCAGGTGCGGATCCACTACAACCGCCGGGCCGTCGAAGTCCGGCCGGTGCGGGACGCGGCCGGCCGCCTCACGCACTGGGAGGCCGGCTTCGCCGACGGGGCGACCGCGCGGGCGCGCCACCTGGTGCTGGGCACCGGCCGGGATCCGCGGATACCGGAGGTGTTCCGCGGGCTGCCGGCCGACCGGGTCGTGCACAGCAGCGAGTACTCCGAGCAGATCGCCGCCCTGCCCGGCGACGCTCCGCGGCGGATCGCGGTGATCGGCGGCGCCCAGAGCGCGCTGGAGATGGTGCAGGCGGTGCGGGAGGACCTGCCCGGCTGCGAACCGGTGCTGGTGGTCCGCGGGATCGGCCTCACCCCGTACGTGAGCTCCAAGTTCACCAGCCGTTTCTACTCCGTGGACGCCTCCCGGGAGTTCTACGAAATGGACGCCGCGGCACGTGAGTTGGTGCTCGAGGAGATGGCGCGGAGCAACTACGCCGGGGTCACGCCGGAGCTGCTGGACGGGCTCTACCACCAGATGTACCGCGACCGCCTGGCGGGGAAGGACGCGCTGCGCATCCTGACCGCCACCGAGGTCGTGGCGGCGGCGCACACCGACGGCACGGTGGTGCTGACCCTGCGGGACAGGCTCACGGGCGAGCTCTCGGAGCTGGCCTGCGACCGGGTGCTCCTGGGCACGGGCTACGAGCCGCGGATGCCCGCGGCGGTCCGGCGGCTGCAGGCCGCCCTGGGCCTGGCCGAGTTGGAGGTCTCACGCAACTACCGGGTCCGCACGGCCGAGGCCGACATCGGCCGGCTCTACCTGCAAGGAGTCAACGAGGCGACGCACGGGATCGCCGACTCCCTGCTGAGCACGATGGCGAGCCGGGCCGGGGACATCGTCGCGGACCTGCTCCCCCAGGCGGAGCGGCCGCGGCCGGCCGGAGAGGGGGCGAGGGCCACGCCATGGACGTCCCACGACTGCGCGCGGTGACACCGGGCTGCACCGGAACCGCCTACTTCGACAACGCGGGAGCCGCGCTCCCCACCGAGCGGGTCACCCAGACGGTCATCGACCACCTGCTGCTCGAACGCCGGGTCGGCGGCTATGCGGCGGCGGACCAGGCCGAGGCCCGGCTCGAGGAGGTGTACTCCTCGGCGGCCCGGCTCCTGAACGCCCGGCCCGACGAGATCGCCCTGGTGGAGAACGCCACCCGGGCCTGGGACATGGCCTTCTACGCCGTCCAGTTCCGGCCGGGGGAGCGCATCCTCACCTCGCGCAGCGAGTACCCGAGCAACGGCCTGGCCTTCCTGCAGGCCAAGAAGCGCTACGGGGTCGAGGTCGAGCCGATCCCCGACGACGAGCACGGGCAGGTGTGCCTGGACTCGCTGGCCCGGATGCTGGACCGGGGCGGCGTGCGGCTGGTCGCGGTCAACCACGTGCCGACGTACGACGGCGTGGTCCACCCCGCCGCGGCCATCGGGGAGTTGGCGAACCGGGCCGGCGCGCTCTTCCTGCTGGACGCCTGCCAGTCGGTCGGTCAGATCCCGCTGGACGTCCGCCGGATCGGCTGCCATCTGCTGTCGGCCTCGGGGCGCAAGTACCTGCGGGGCCCGCGCGGTACCGGATTCCTCTACGTCTCGCGCGAGGTGGTGGCCGGCCTGGAGCCGCCGCTGCTCGACCTCCGGGCGGCGACCTGGACCGGCCACGACGAGTACCGGATCCGGCCGGACGCCCGGCGGTTCGAGACCTGGGAGCGGAACGTGGCGGGTGTGCTCGGCCTCGGCGCCGCCATCGACGGCGCCCTCGACCTGGGCCTGGAGCCGATCCGGCAGCGGGTCGGCCGGCTCGCCGACCGCCTGCGCGGCGGCCTCGGCGCCATCGACGGAGTGGTGGTCCAGGACCGGGGAGCGGTCCGGAGCGGGATCGTGACCTTCACCCGGAGGGGGCGCAGCGCGCAGCAGCTCGTGGACGGGCTGCGGGCCGCCGGGGTGACGGCCGCGGTGTCCTTCCCGTCCCGGGCCAGGTTCGACACCCGCCCGGCGAAGCCGCCGGAGGTGGTGCGCGCCTCCGTGCACTACTACAACACGGAGGCGGAGCTGGACCGCCTCCTCGACGCCGTAGGTGAGTTGTGAGGCACGGAGCGACGCGTGGCCCCGGTGGGCCGGACCACGGCCGAGCGGCCCGACGGGACCGGGCCATGACGTACACGTATTTCGCCGCGGACGAGCGCACGCCCCGGTCCCTGATCACCAGCACCGCGATCGGCGAGTTCCGGCGCGATCCACGGAACCTGGTGGAGCGTCACTTCGACATCCACCTCGCCGTCTCGCCCTGGGGTTCGCGCGAGGTGGTCGTCCGGCTGCCGAAGGGCGGACTGGAGCCGTCCACGGTCCAGCGTTACGGCGCCGAGGCCTGGGTGGCCGGCGAGTACTGCCTGGTCGCCTTCCGCACCGATTTCGCCGACCCCCGGCCGAGGACCGACTTCCTGCTGCACCGGTTGGAGAGCGTGCGGGCGGGGCTGGCCGCCGGCGACCGCCGCGCGCTGTACCTGGGCTGGCTGGCGCTGCTGGGCAACCCCGACCAGTACAGCGCCGGTGAGCTGGTGGAGCTGGAGGAGGAGCGGGAGCCACCGGTGCCGCCCGGTCTGGCCGCCGCGGACCCCGGCCTCGGCCTGCTGGGGGAGATCCTCTGCGTCGACCAGCGGCTGCTCGCGGTGGCCGCGGCCCCTGGCCGGCCGCAGCTCAGGCGGTCCGTCGCGGCCCTGCTGCGAGCTGCGGCCGGCCCGCACCACCGCAGCCGACAGGCCGTCTGATGCCCGCACACCACACACGAAGGGACTGGCGGATGCCCGTCGACGTTCTCCCCGCACCCCCCGCACCACACCCGAGGCGACCGCGACCGTGAAATCATTCTGGCTCCTCACCGGCGCGTCCGCCGTCTCGACCGCGGGGAACACCTTCCTCTACGTCGCGATCCCGCTCGCCCTGCTGCAGTCCACGGACTCGCCGCTGCTGGCCGTGCTCAGCGTCGCCGCGCAGAACGTGCCGTACCTGCTGGCCTCCCTGCTCGGCCCCTTCATCGACCGGTTCGACCGGCGGGTGCTCTTCGCCGGGGCCGAGCTGGTCCAGGGCGCGGCCGTCGCGGTCATCCCGGTGGCCCTGTGGCACGGCCGGACGGCGGCGGTCTTCCTGGCCCTGTTCGTGATCGGGCTGGCGAACGTGGTCTCGGACGTGGCGGGGGACTACGGCCTGATCCCGATGCTGGTGCCGGCCGAGCGGCTGGACCGGGCCTCCAGCCGGTTCACCTCGCTGCTGCTGGCGGCACGGTTCGTCGGCCCGGCCCTGGCCGGCGTGATCATCGCCGGACTGGGATCGACCTGGGCGCTCGAACTCGACGCGGCCACCTTCGGGCTGACCGCGCTCACCACCCTGGCGATGCCGTACGCACCCCAGGAGCCGGCCGAGTCCTCCTTGGTGAAGATGCTCAAGGAGGGCGTCGCCTTCTTCCGCTCCCGCGCCGACCTGCGACGGCTGACCCTGGTCACCGCGCTGTACAACGTGGGCGCCGGCGCCCTGGAGTCCACCCTGCTGACGGTGGGCCGGAGCGACTGGGAGTGGTCGGCACGCGAGCTCGGCCTCGCCATGTCGGTCGCGGCCGTCGCGGCCGCGGTCGGAGCCTGGCTCGCCCCGCGGGCACTGGTCGGGGACGACCGCAGGCGCCAGCTGTCGGTCTGTCTCGGCATCTGCGGCATCGGCACCCTGGGCCTGCTCACCCCCTGGCCGCTGCTGACCGTCACCGGCTTCGCGGTGCTCTGCCTGGGCGAGGGCGGGATCAACGCCGCGACCATGGGCTACCGGCAGCAGGCCATCCCCGACCACCTGTCCGGGCGGGTCAACGCGGTGATCCGGACCTTCATCACCGGTGCGGTCCCCGTCTCCTCGCTGCTCCTCGGGTTCACCGTCTCCCTCGGGCACCAGGCCCTGGTCTTCGCTCCCGTGACGATCGCGGTGGGCGCGGCCTACCTGCTGTGGACCACGATGCGGCAGCCGGACCAGCCGGAGACCGACGTACGCCCGGTTCTCGACGAGAGGATTGCACAGTGAAAAGGGTTCTGCTCATCAACACGAGCGGCGAGGTGGCCGCCCGGCGGCTGCAGGAGCGGGAGGACATCCGGCTCTCCGTCATCACCAGCCCCAACTACCGGAGCTTCTACCGGGAGGGCACCGATGTCACCTTCGTGGACAACGTCGAGGACCTGACGCAGGTCCGGCTGGCGGCGCTGGAGGTCAGGCGGCGCAACGCCTTCGAGCATGTGGTCTCGCCGTCCGAGTACAGCCTGCAGGCCGCGGGGTACGTGCGCTCGTACTTCGGCGTTCCGGGGGTCGGGTACGAGACGGCCAACGCCTTCTCCAACAAGTACGTGATGAAGCAGCGCCTGCGGGACGCCGGGCTGCCGGTCGCGCGGTTCCGCCCGCTGGCACAGCTGGGTGACGTGGCCGGGGCCGCGCGCGAGCTCGGCTGGCCGGTGGTCGTGAAGCCCGCCATCGGAGGCGGCAGCGAGGACATCTTCGCCGTCCGGAGCGAGGAGGAGCTGGCGGAGCTCCTGGTCTCCGAGCGCACCGCCTCGCTGCGCAACTCCCCCTACCCGATGCTCGCCGAGGAGTTCGTCGACATCGAGACCGAGTTCCACTGTGACGGGGCGGTGGTCGGCGGCGAGGTCCGCTTCGCCTCGGTCTCCAAGTACTTCACCCCGCTGCTGCAGGCGGTGGGCAAGCTGGTGGGCTCCTACACCGTGCCCCTGGACGACCCGTCGGCCAAGGAGATCCACGATCTCCACGCCCAGGTGGTGGCGGCGCTGGGGCTCCGGGACGGCGTCACCCACCTGGAGGTCTTCAAGGTCGCCGGCGGGCTCCTGGTGGGCGAGATCTCCTGCCGTCCGGGCGGCGGGGGCATCGCGGACCTGGTCGCCGCGCACCACGGTGTCGACCCGTGGCACGTCCTGATCGAGACCTCGCTCGGGGAGTCTCCGGATATCACCGCCCGGACGGTCGACGGCTGCTCCGCGGTCTACTTCCTGCCGAGGCCGCAGGGCACGATCGTGGAGCTGAGCAGCCGGGAGGAACTGCTGGCCCTCCCGGGCGTCGTGCACGTCGAGCTGCGGGCCCGGGCCGGCGAGACCGAGACCGGCGCCATGCACTCGGCGACCCAGGCGGGCTTCGTGCTGCTGCGCGCCGACACCGAGGCGCAGGTCGCGGAGCACGTCGCGGAACTCACCAGGCGGTACCGGATCCGGACCGTCTGAGGTCCGGCCACCGGGCCCGCTCAGCCGGCCAGTTCGGCCATGAGCGGGCCCGGCCACTCGTACTCGACCACCGGTCGGGTGAAGCCGGGGAACTCGGCCTCGAGTGACCGGGTGGCGGTGCCACGGTGGCGTTCGTAGAAGCCGATCGCCCGCTCGTTCTGCTGGAGCACCTCCAGGTACATGGCCCGGCCCGGGTGGTTCACCGCCATCCAGCCGAAGAGGTGGGTCAGGATCCGGTGCCCCACCCCGGAGCCGATGAGGCCCGCCTCGACGTGCAGGTTGTCGAGCAGGACGCGCCCGCCCGGCTCGGGGAGGAGATACGCGAAGCCGAGCAGCTCGGGGCCCTCGCAGCCGAGCACGAGGTACGGTCCGTCCGGGCCGGGGGCATCGGCCAGTCTGGTCCGCCACAGGGCGCGCATCTCGTCCGCCAGCGCCCCGGTGAGGTAGTCGGAGGGCATGATCGCCGCATAGGCGTGCTGCCAACTCGACGCGTGGAGGCGGGCGATGGCCTCGACGTCCTGAGCGTTCCCGGGGCGCAGGTTCATGGCCGGATGATCTCACGGTTGCCACCGGGGCGGGGCGGGGGGCGGTGGAGCGTTCTGGCAGGATCGGCCCATGGGGATGACGACGGCACTCTGGTCCTTCGCGCTGGTGGTGGGGGTACTGACCCTCACCCCGGGGCTCGACACCGCGCTGATCCTGCGGACGGCCGTGCTCGGTGAGCGGCGGCGGGCGCTGGGGGTGGTGCTCGGCATCCAGAGCGGCACGCTGGTCTGGGGCACGCTGAGCTCGCTCGGGGTCAGCGCCGTACTGACGGCCTCGCGGCTCGCGTACGAGACCATGCGCTGGGTCGGCGTGGCCTACCTGATGTGGATGGGCCTGCAACTGATCCGCAGCCGGGGCGCGGTCCAGGCCGAGCCCGAGGCCGGCGCCGGCGGGTTCGTGGCCGGCTGGCGGCGCGGGGTGCTGACCAATCTGCTCAACCCCAAGATGGGGGTCTTCTACATGGCCCTCCTGCCGCAGTTCATCCCGGCCGGGGCGCCGCACCTGGCCACCGGCGTGCTGCTCACCTGCGTGCACGTGGTCGAGGGCCTGCTCTGGTCGGCCGTCCTGGTGGGTTTCGCCCGGGCGCTGAGCGGCTGGCTGCGGCGGCCGGTGGCCCGGCGGGTGCTGGACCGGATCACCGGCGTGGTGGTGGTCGGCTTCGGCCTTCGGCTGGCGCTGACCGACTGACGGCCGGTCAGCGGGAGGCCAGGTAGCGGCCGATACCGGTCTTCAGGTCCTCGGCGTTCATGCACGGCACCACCGTGACGGTGGCGTTGGCCTGGTTCCAGAACGGCTCGACGGCCGTGACGATCGACGCCTCGTCAGCCAGGTCGACCACCAGGAACATGCAGCGCCGCCCGTTGAGCGGGAAGAAGTAGGCGGCCTCGGGCTTGAGCTGGCCCAGCACGTTGTTCATCAGCTCGTCGATCCTGCCCTCGGCCATCAACTGGTTCGAGGTCGTGGTGTCCAGCTCGACCTGCAGCAGAGTGCGCATGGCCGTCACCTTTCGTCAGGTGTCCCGACCGGCCTGCGACGCCCGGCATGGCACCGAGGCCAGCCCTTGTCTCAAGGCTCCGACCTCGGTGGCGCGGCCGCAACACCGGAGCTGCCCGGCTGCGGCTCGGTCGGGCCGTGGGCCTGGAACCCGGCGATCCGGCCGCCCGGGTCGACCGTGACGGTCAGGCTGCGCGGTTCGGGGCGACCGTCGGCCCGCAGGTGCCGGTACTGCACCGTGCGCCGGGCCGGGCCGTCCGGGCGGACCTGGACGGAGGTGCCGGTGAGCTCCTGCGGGAACCAGCGGCGGGCGAAGATGTCGGCCGCCGCCCGGGCCTCGGCGTCCGAACCGCCCGGCGCGCCGGGGGCGGGGACGCCGGTGGTGCCGCTGGAGAGCGCGCCGGAGGGCCACTCGACGCAGAGCTGCTGGTGGCGGGTGGTGACGATCAGCAGCTCCGGGGTCTGGCCGATCGGCGCCTCGTCCTGGACGTTGACCACCTCGGTACCCGGGCCGAACACCGCCTGCGCCTCCCGGGCCGCAAGCTCCCGCTTGGCGGGCGAGACGACGGTGGTCAGACCCCCGTCGGTCCACTGCGGGCGGACGGCGCCGAGCTGGACGGCGAGCAGGGCGACCGCGCCGACGGTCAGCGGCATGCCGCCCCGGACCAGGTTGCCCGAGGTCGGCCGGGTCTGGTTGCCCCGGCGCAGCTGCCAGGCGGTCGCGGCCGCCACCCCGAGCAGCGCGCCGGTGGCGTTGGTCACGAAGTCCTGGGAGTCGCAGGCCCGTCCGATGCCGGGGAGCAGCGCCTGGGCGGTCTCGGTGGTCGCCGACAGCAGCCAGCAGCCGGCCAGTACCTCGAGCGGCCGCCGGAACAGCAGCGTCGCGGTCAGGGCCGGCGGGACGAACAGGGCGAGGTTCAGCAGGCCCTGCTCGGTGCCGAAGGCGCTCAGCAGGTCCTTGAGCCTCAGGCGGCGTGCGGGGTCTCGGCCTCGGGCTCCTCGGCCGGGCGGTCGAGGTCGTGGTGGATGGGCCCGTCATTGGCGGCCAGGGGCAGGCAGCCGCCGCCGCGGCGGGAGGCGATGATCTCGGCGGCGATGGAGACGGCGGTCTCCTCCGGGGTGCGGGCGCCGAGGTCGAGGCCGATGGGGGAGTGCAGGCGGGCCAGCTCGGGGTCGGTGAGGCCGACCTCGCGCAGGCGGGCCTCGCGGTCGCGGTGGGTGCGGCGGGAGCCCATCGCGCCGACGTACCCGACCGGCAGGCGCAGGGCGCGCTCGAGCAGCGGGATGTCGAACTTGGCGTCGTGGGTCAGGACGCAGAGCACGGTGCGGCCGTCGATCCGGTCGAGCTGGGTGTCGAGGTAGCGGTGCGGCCAGTCGACCACGACCTGGTCGGCCTCGGGGAAGCGCCGGGCGGTGGCGAAGACCGGGCGGGCGTCGCAGACGGTGACGTGGTAGCCGAGGAACTTGCCGATCTTCACCACGGCGGCCGCGAAGTCGATCGCACCGAAGACGATCATCCGGGGCGCGGGCACGTACGACTCGACGAAGACGGTCACCGTGCCCTGGTCCTCGTCGTCGCAGGGGCGGCCGTCCAGGCCGAGCACCAGGCGGCCGGTGCGGCCGGCGTCCAGCATGGCCCGGGCCTCGGCGACCAGCCCGCGTTCCAGGGCGGCCACCGTCGAGGGCGCGGGGCTCAAGGACCCGTGGTGGGTGTCGGCGGTGACGGCGACGGTGGCGCCGAGCAGGCCGGGCGGCCCGTCGATGACGCGGGCGAGGGCGACCGGCGTACCGGAGGCGATGTAGGTGATGCCCGCGTCCAGGCCGGGGTCGGCGCCGGGGACGATCGGGTGGACGAAGACGTCGAGCAGGCCGCCGCAGGTCAGGCCGACCGCGAAGGCGTCCTCGTCGCTGTAGCCGAAGTGTTCGAGCACCGGCCGGCCGGAGACCATGGCCTCCTCGCAGAGCGAGTAGACCGCGCCCTCCACGCAGCCGCCGGAGACGGAGCCGATCGCCTCGCCGAGCGAGTCGACGGCCAGGGCCGCGCCCGGGTCGCGCGGGGCGCTGCCGGAGACCCCGACCACGGTGGCCACCGCGAAGGCGCGCCCGGAGGAGTGCCAGGCGAGCAGCTGCTCGGCGATGTCCTGCATGTCGGGTGCTCCTGTCGTCTGCGAACCGAACGGGGTGTGCCGCCGGCACGGAGGGGACCGTACCGGCGGCGGGTGCTGCTAGTGCACGCCCAGCCAGGACTTGATCGGCGTGAGGGCGAAATAGACCACGAAGACCGCGGTCAGGATCCACATCAGCGGGCCGGGCTCGCGCCACTTGCCGGTACCGGCCTTGATGACGGTGTAGGAGATGACACCGGCCGCCACGCCCGCCGTGATGCTGTAGGTGAAGGGCATCAGGACGCAGGTGAGGAAGGCCGGGATGGCCACCTCGCGGTCGGACCAGTCGATGTGCCGGGCCTGGCTCATCATCATCGAGCCGATGACGACCAGGGCGGCGGAGGCGACCTGCACGGGGACGACCGCCGCGACCGGCGAGAAGAAGAGCATCAGGGCGAACACGCCACCGGTGACGGTGGAGGCGAGACCGGTGCGGGCGCCGTCACCGACGCCGGTGGCGGACTCTACGAAGACGGTCTGCCCGGAGGCACCCGACAGGCCGCCGATGGCGCCACCGGCACCGTCGATGAACAGCGCCTTGGACAGGCCGGGCATCCGGCCCTGCTTGTCCGCCAGGCCCGCCTCGGTGCCGACGCCGATGATGGTGGCCATCGCGTCGAAGAAGCCGGCCAGCACCAGGGTGAAGACGGCCACCGAGGCGCTGATCGCGCCCAAGCCCTTGCCGCCGAAGGCGCCGAAGAGGTCGACGTGGCCGAAGAGGCCGAAGTCGGGGGCCGAGACCGGGCTGCCGGGCCAGTTCGGCGCGGAGCCGCCCCAGTCCTTGGCGGTCAGGCCGGCCGCCTTGTTGACGATCAGCGCGACGACGGTGCCGGCCGCGATGCCGATCAGGATCGCGCCGCGGACGTTCCGGGCGAGCAGCACGAAGATCGTCAGCAGGGTGAGCGCGAAGATCAGGACGGGCCAGCCGGCCAGCTCCCCGAAGGGGCCGAGCGAGAGCGGGGTCGGGCCGCCGGTGTGCACGAAGCCGGCCTTGTAGAAGCCGATGATCGCGACGAACAGGCCGATGCCGATGGTGATCGCGTGCTTGAGCGGCAGCGGGATGCCGTTCATGATCTTCTCGCGCAGACCGGAGACGACCAGCAGCACGATCAGCAGACCGTAGATCACGCACAGACCCATGGCCTGGGACCAGGTGGTGTGCGGGACGACCAGCGCCGATATCGCGCCGGAGACGGAGAGCCCGGCGGCGACGGCCAGCGGTACGTTGCCGACCACGCCCATCAGGATCGTGGTCACGGCGGCGGCCAGGGCGGTCGCGGTGGTCAGCTCGGCGTGGCCGAGCTTGTGGCCGGTGACGTCCGCCCCGCTCAGGATGATCGGGTTGAGCAGGACGATGTAGGCCATCGCCATGAAGGTGGTCAGGCCGCCTCGGATCTCGTTGCCGAAGGTCGAGCCCCGGGCTGAGATCTTGAAGTAGGCGTCCAGAGCGTTCTTCGGCGCGGCGGCCTGAGCCGACGTGGGGGCGTCGGTCTCGGCCGGTGGCTCTTCGGTGGTGCCGGGCTCCGTGGAGGTCCGGGTCATGTCCACTCCCAAGGTTCAAAGGGGGTTGGGGTGGGCGAGTCGACCTGATCTGCCGTCAGGGGAGCAGGCACAGGGGGACTGAATCGACTCACTTGTGCACTCGATGCGTGCGGGCGGTGCGGGTGGTGCGCACCGCTGCGTGGCCCCGGCGTGGGAGAGGCAGCGGGTGTGTGGTGCACATGATGATCTTCTTCGGTGCTGCCCCGGGGCGGCGGGGGAAGACGTGGACCGCCGCCCCGGGGAAGTTCGTTACAGCGTCCCGGTCAGGTGCTCAGGACGGACCGGGATGCGGTTGAGCGCGATCCCGGTCGCCTGGCGGATGGCCGCGACGATGGAGGGGGTGGCGGAGACGGTGGGCGCCTCGCCGACGCCGCGCAGTCCGTACGGGGCGTTGGGGTCGGGCAGCTCCAGGACGTCCACCGGGATCGGCGGGGTGTCCAGGATGGTGGGGATCAGGTAGTCGGTGAAGGAGGCGTTGCGCACCTTCCCGTCCTTGACGATGATCTCCTCCATCACCGCGAGGCCCAGCGCCTGGGTGCAGCCACCCTGGATCTGGCCCACCACGGAGAGCGGGTTCAGCGCCTTGCCGACATCCTGGGCGGCGGTCAGCTCGACCACCTTCACCAGGCCGAGCTCCACGTCCACGTCGACCACCGCGCGGTTGGCGCAGAAGGTGTACTGGACGTGGCCGAAGCCCTGCCCGGTCTCCTTGTCGAAGGGGACGGTCGGGCGGTGGTGGTGCTCGCGGGTCAGGTCGATGGCCTCGTCACCGAGCAGGTCGACCAGCGGGATGAGGACGCCGGCCGATTCGGAGACGACCTTGCCGCCGACCAGCGAGAGGTCGTGCTGGGTCCAGCCGTAGCGCTTGCGGCCCTTGTCGATCACGGCCTGCTTGACCGCCTCGGCCGCGAGCTTGACGGCGCCGCCGGTCATGTAGGTCTGGCGCGAGGCGGAGGTGGAGCCCGCCGAGCCGACCTCGGTGTTGGCCGGGTGGATGGTGACCTGCTCGACGCCGAGCTCGGTGCGGGCGATCTGGGCGTGCACGGTGACGCCGCCCTGGCCGACCTCGGCCATCGCGGTGTGCACCATGGCGACCGGCTCGCCGCCGATGACCTCGAGGCGGACCCGGGCGGTGGAGTAGTCGTCGAAGCCCTCGGAGAAGCCGACGTTCTTGATGCCGACCGAGTACCCGATGCCGCGGACGATGCCCTCGCCGTGCGAGGTGTTCGACAGCGCGCCGGGCAGGGCGCGGACGTCGAGGTTGGTCAGGTCCAGCGGCGGGGGCAGCGGCATGTCCTTGACCCGCTGGAGCAGCTCGGCCACCGGAGCCGGGGAGTCGATCTGCTGGCCGGTGGGCATGAAGTCGCCCTCCGACATCGCGTTCAGCTGACGCAGCTCGACCGGGTCCATGCCGAGCTTCTCGGCCAGCTTGTCCATCTGCGACTCGTAGCCGAAGGCCGCCTGCACCGCGCCGAAGCCGCGCATCGCGCCGCAGCTCGGGTTGTTGGAGTAGAGCGCGATGGCGTGCATCCTGACGTTCGGGATGACGTACGGGCCGTGGCCCAGCGAGGCCGCGTTGCCGACCACGGCCGGGGAGGCCGAGGCGTACGCGCCGCCGTCCAGCACGATCCGGCAGTCCGCGAAGACCAGCTTGCCGTCGGCGGTGGCGCCGTGCTCGTAGTGCATCTTGGCCGGGTGGCGGTGCACGTGGCCGAAGAAGGACTCGTCGCGGGAGTAGACGATCTTGACCGGCTTGCCGGTGTGCAGGGCGAGGAGCGAGGCGTGGATCTGCATCGACAGGTCCTCGCGGCCGCCGAAGGCGCCGCCGACACCCGCGAGGGTCAGGCGGACCTTCTCCTCGGGCAGGCCGAGCACGGGGGCCATCTGCTGGCGGTCCACGTGCAGCCACTGGGTGGCGATGTAGAGGTCGATGCCGCCGTCCTCGGCGGGTACGGCCAGGCCGGACTCGGGGCCGAGGAAGGCCTGGTCCTGCATGCCGACCTCGTACTCGCCGGAGACGATGACGTCCGCGAGCGCGCGGACCTCGTCGGTGACGCCCAGGCCCGAGACGAGCCGCTGCTCGTGGCAGATGTTGTCGTAGCCGTGCGACTTGAACTCGTGGGGCTCGTGCACGTACCCGTGGGTCTTCGGGTCCAGGCACTGCTCCTCGGTGACGATCGGGGTGAGCACCTTGTACTCGACCTTGATCTTCTTCACCGCGCGGCGGGCCGTCTCCGGGTGGTCGGCCGCGACGAGCGCGATGGCCTCACCGTGGTAGCGCACCTTGTCGATGGCCAGGGCCGGCTGGTCCTGGATCTCCAGGCCGTAGAACTTCGAGCCCGGGATGTCGTTGTGGGTGAGCACCGCGTAGACGCCGGGCACCTTGAGGGCGTCCGAGATGTCCACGCTGACGATGTTGGCCCGGGGGTGCGGCGAGCGCAGCGCCATGCCCCAGAGCATGTCCTCGTGCCACATGTCCGAGGAGTAGGCGAACTCGCCCTTGACCTTGAGGTTGCCGTCCGGGCGCAGCGGGGAGCCGCCGATGCCGTCCGGGGAGGACTGCTTGATGTCCTGCAGGTTCTTCTGACCCTGGATGGTGCGGGTGCTCATGCCTGGGGCCCCATTTCGCACTTGCGGGCGGAGGCGAGCCGCACCGCGTCCATGATCTTCTCGTAGCCGGTGCAGCGGCAGAGGTTGCCGCTGAGCGCCTCACGGATGTCGTTGTCGCTCGGCTGGGCGTCCTTCTCCAGGAGCGCGTCGGTCTGCACCAGCAGGCCGGGGGTGCAGAAACCGCACTGCACGGCGCCCGCGTCGATGAAGGCCTGCTGGACGAGGCCGAGCTCGCCGTTCTCGTCGGAGAGGCCCTCGACGGTGCGCACCTCGCGGTCCTGCACCTGGCCGGCCGCGACCAGGCAGGAACAGACCGGGGTGCCGTCCAGGTAGACGGTGCAGGAGCCGCACTCGCCCTGCTCGCAGGCGTTCTTGGAGCCCGGCAGGCCGACCCGCTCGCGCAGCACGTAAAGGAGGCTCTCGCCCTCCCAGACGTCGTCCGCCTCGACGGGCTTGCCGTTGGCGGTGAAAGTGACCCTCATGCCGCGCTCCTGATCTGCTTGCTGTAGTCGTTCCAACACCAGGTGAGGGTGCGCCGGGCCATCACGGCCAGCGAGTGCCGGCGGTAGTCGGCGGTGCCCCGGACGTCGTCGATCGGGGAGGCGGCGGCCTTCACCAGCTCGCCGAACTTCTGGATCACCTCGGCGCCGAGCAGGTCGCCGGACTCCCACAGGCCGCGCTCGGCGAGCACGCCCTGCAGGTACTCCTCGGCCTCCACGGCGCGGCGCGGGGTGGGCGCGGCCGAGCCGATGCCGGTGCCGACGGTGCCGTTCTTGGGGTGCAGCGCGAAGCCGAAGGCGCAGACCGCGATGACCATCGCGTTCCGAGTGCCGATCTTGGAGAACTGCTGCGGGCCGTCCGCGACCGGGATGTGCACCGCGCGGATCAGTTCGTCCTGCTCCAGCGAGTTGCGCTTCACACCGACGTAGAACTCGTCGATCGGGATCATCCGGGTGCCCCGGACGGAGGCGGCCTCGACGAAGACGTCCCGGCCGGCCGCGAGCAGCGCGGGGTGGGCGTCACCGGCGGGCGAGGCGCCACCGAGGTTGCCGCCGACGCCGCCGCGGTTGCGGATCTGCGGCGAGCCGACGGTGTGCGAGGCCAGCGCCAGGCCCGGCAGCGGCTCGGACAGCTCGTTGATGATCCGGGTGTACGGCACGGATGCGCCGAGGCGGACCACCGCACCGTTGTTGGACCATTCGGTGAGCTCGGTGATGCGGTTCAGGTCGAGAATCGCGGATGGCCTGTGCACGTCGAAGTTCATCTCGACCATGACGTCCGTACCGCCCGAGATGGGCAGCGCGGTCGGGTACTCAGCCTTCGCCGCGAGTGCCTCGTCCCACGTAGCGGGCCGAAGGAACTCCATGCGGGTGTCTCCTCAAGTCGTCGCCAATGCCGGACAGAGTTGGGCACTGCGCCCGGGTACTCGGTGTATCGGACTTGTGTGTCGCGTCGTTGCCTCCGCGTCGCGTCCTGGTCACCGGGTTGTGTCCGGCGGCGTGTGGCCAGTGAACCGCTGTGACCGGGCCCACTGGCAGTCACCGATGGCATGAGCCCCGACTCCACCCTCGCCCGGCATCCTGTACGTTCCTCTAAGCGGGACAATTGCCCTGTACAGGCATGTCCGCACCGCCACTTACGACCGTAATCCGGCCGTGATTCCAAGGCTATGGGCCCGTGACCCGGGAGCCGGTTGATACGTAACACCCACCGCGCGTTCTCGTGCACACTGTGAGCCCCCCACCCATTTCGAAGGAGTCCCGGATGCGTGTCCGTGACCTGCTCGCCCCCGGCGCGCCGCGGCTGCGGCTGCTGGCGGCCGAGGACGAGCTCGACCGGCAGGTCAGCGGCGTGATGACCACGGACCTGCACGACCCCGGCCGGTACCTGCACGGGGGAGAGCTGGTGCTCACCGGGATGCTCTGGCGCACCGCGCCGGAGGACTCGGAGCGGTTCGTGCGTACCATCGTGGCCGGTGGCGCGGTGGCGCTGGCGGCGGGCGAGGCCGAGGTCGGCCCGGTGCCGGAGGACTTGGTGGAGGCCTGCCGCCGCCACCGGATGCCGCTGCTCGCGGTGCCCGACGACATCGCCTTCGGCTCGGTGGTCGAGTACATCGGCCGCCAGGTCTCGGCCGACCGGGCGGCGGACCTCGCCGCGCTGGTCGACCGGCACCGGGTGCTGGTCTCCGCCGCGGGGGGCGGCGGGCTCGACGCGGTGCTCGACCTGCTCGGCGGCGACCTCGACCTGGACTGCTGGGTGCTCGCGCCCACCGGCCGGGTGGTGGCCGGGCCCGCCGACCACCTGAGCCGCGAGGACCGCGACCAGCTGGTCCGGGCCCACCTGGCCGCCCAGCGCCAGCGCCGCCGCCCGCCGCACCGGGCCCGGCTGGCCTCCGGCGCGTACTCGCTGCTGCCCGCCTCCGGCACGCCCGAGGCGGACTCACCGCTCGCGGACTGGGTGCTCGCGGTGGCCGGCGACGTCACCGAGTGGACGCCCAAGCGCCAGCAGCTGGCCGAGAACCTGGCCCGGCTGGTCGCCGCCGAGCGTACCCGCCGGGACGAAGGCCGCCGGCTGCGCCGCCGGATCGCCGACGAGGTGCTCGCCCTGCTGCAGCGCGACGCCGACCCGGCCGAGCTGACCAGGGCGCTCAACGCCTCCACCGCGATGGCCGCCCGCTACGAGCACATCGAGCCCCCGGAGGCCGAGGCCGAGCGCAGCTGGCTGGTGGCCAGCTGCGAGGGCACCGGACTGCCCGAGGGCGTGGTGCGGGCCGTCCTGGAGGAGGCGCTCACCGACGCCACCGACCGCGCCCTGGTGGCCGGGACGGGCACCGGGGCCGTGGTGGTCT
Organism: Kitasatospora sp. NPDC002227; assembly: GCF_040296285.1. Lineage (NCBI taxonomy): Bacteria > Bacillati > Actinomycetota > Actinomycetes > Kitasatosporales > Streptomycetaceae > Kitasatospora > Kitasatospora sp. NPDC002227. Next base: position 57,511 of record NZ_JBEOWY010000023.1, on the reverse strand, counting down.
GCCCGGCACCGGGCGGCGCGGTGCCGGCCGACGCGCTGCGCGAGCTGCTCGCGCCGCTGGAGGCCGGGCTCGGCTCCGAGGGCCGGATCACCGTCGGTGTGTCGGCCCCCGCCCAGGAGGCGGGCGGCCTGCGCGGCGCCCTGGAGGAGGCCCGGCACGCCCGCCGGATCGCCGCCGCCCGGGTCGGCCGGGTCTGCGTGGCGGGCCCGGAGGAGCTGGCCAGCCACGTGCTGCTGCTGGCCGCCGTGCCGGACGAGGTGCGGCGGGCCTTCCGCAGCCGGCTCCTGGACAAGGTGATCGGCTACGACATCGAGCACCAGGCGGACCTGGTCCGCACCCTGGAGGCCTTCCTGCGCTCCGACGGGTCCTGGACCCGCTGCGCCGCCCAGCTGCACGTGCACGTCAACACACTCCGTTACCGGATCGGCCGGATCGAGGAGCTGACCGGCCGTGACCTCTCGCGGCTGGAGGACCGGGTGGACTTCTACCTGGCCCTCGAGCTGGCCTGAGGCCCGTCGGCCCCGGGGCGCCGCCCCGGGGCCGAGGGTCACTGCTTCGGCACGGTGTTCACGTAGTCGGTGCCGGTGGCGTAGAAGCCGTCCACCGTCTTCTGGACGTCCGCCGGTGACACGGCCTCACCGGCCTTGTAGTAGAACCAGTTGACCTTCATGTCCCAGGTGCGCGCGGCGCCGGTGAAGGGGAGGTCGATGAACCAGTCGCTGAAGTGGACGTCCATGTTCTCGCGCGGCACGTACTTGCCGGAGCTGGTGAACAGCTCCTTGCCGTCCATGGTGTAGGTGGCCTTGCCGTTCACGGCGGTGACCATCATGGTGTGCCAGCCCTTGAGGTGCTGCTTGAGCGGGTGGGTGACCCGGTCCGGCGGGTCGGACTTGAACCAGCTCGTGGTGTCGAGCTGCGGGCCCACCGAGCCCCAGCCGCCGTTCGCCATGTACTCGTAGTCGAGTTCGCTGTAGTTCGCCGAGCTGTCGTCGGGCGAGATGGCCGAGAAGGACTGGACGATGTGGTCGCCGCCCTTGCCGCTCGTCGGCTCGTCGCCGAGGTAGATCCGCGCGGCGAAGGTCCCGTTGAAGAAGGCCGTACCGGTGCTCGACACCTCGGTCTGCTTCGTGCCCGGCTTGGTGCCGTCGGTGGTGGCCCGCAACTGCAGGATCCGGCCGCCCTGGGCGGTGGAGTCGGCGGGGAAGGTGGCGCCGGCGGGGGACCAGGTGTCCTTGATGCCCGGGGCGCCCCCCTCGGTGCGGACGTGCCAGCCGTGGGCGGTGAGCTGCGGGTCGTCGGCGCCGCTGTAGTGGAAGCTGTCGAACACCGTGCCGGGCGGCCCGGTCGGCGTCGGCGAGGCGGCGGTGGGGGCGGTGTCGTGCCCGGGTGCGGCGGTGTCGGACTTCCCGCCGGAGGCGGGACCGGCGGAGCACGCGGCGAGCAGGCACGCGAGGGCCGGAAGCGCGAGCACGGTCCACGCGCGGCGGCGAGAGGTGCGGCGGGGCTGGCTCACTCGGGCTCCTAGGCTGATCAGATCAGAAGGGGGTCATCCTAACCAGGCGTGCAAGTGTGGCTGTGCGGTGTGTGCTTGGGGTCATTGGTGGCCCGCCTGTGAGCTTGCCCGGAACGGTGTCTCGATCCGGTTACGACACCCGTACAGAACGTTTCAAATTCGGACAACAGGCCTAATTTGCCGCAGGTCGGTGCACTAGTGTTCCCGCTACTACGCGATTGCTGTCCACGTACCGGCACGGAAAGGCCTCGCCAGGTGCGCCACGTCATGACTCTCACCGATCCCGGATCGGTGCACCCGGCACAGCCTGACATGTATGGGTCGGATACCGAGGAGCCTGCCCCCGCACCGGTTTTCGTCGACCAGTCGGGTGTGCGCGGGCGAATGCTGCGAGGGCTCGGCTGGCCGGTCTCGCTGGTCGGCGCCGTCCTGGCGGCCGCCATGGCGGGCAGCCTGATCGGCGGGCAGTCGGAGGCGCCGGCAATGTCCATACCGCCGCAGCCCTCGCTGTCCCCGTCACCCTCGCCGTCCCCCACCCCGTCGCCGTCTCCGTCGCCCACCCCGCCGGCGTCGTCGAGCCCGGCCACCCGCCCCGCGACGACCCGTGGGAAGACCCCGGCCGCCACGTCGAAGCCCGTGGCCAACACGCCGCGCAAGGCGACCTCCTCGGGTCAGCCGACCAAGCACGCCTGATCGTCCGCACCACCCAGTTCCAGGAGCGCCATTTGTCCCGCCACCAGCGCCGCCGGCAGTCCCTGCGCAGGTCGCGCAGACTGGCCGCGCCGCCGTTGCGCTTCGTGATGCCGGTGGCCCTGCTGGCCTGCCTGCTGGCACTCCTCGTCCTGCGCGGACTCGCCACCAACGAGGTGTTCCATGACACCCGGATCGCGATCTCGGTCGACAAGGACACCGTCCCCCAGAGCCTGCTCAAGGGCGGCCCGATCATCGACGCGCGCGGCAGCAACAACGCGAACCCGGTGAGCTACCGCATCCCGGACCGCACCGTGGTGCTGAGCTTCGACGACGGCCCCTCGCCGCAGTGGACGCCGAAGATCCTGGACGTGCTCAAGGCCCACGGGATCCGGGCGGACTTCTTCGTGACCGGCTCGATGACCACCCGCAACCCGGAGCTGATCCGGCAGATCGTCGCGGGCGGCAACGAGATCGGCGTGCACACCTTCACCCACCCGGACCTGGTGTTCCAGTCCCATGCCCGGATCGCCTGGGAGCTGGCGCAGACGCAGGTGGCGCTGGCCGGGGTCGCGGGCGTCCACAGCGCACTGTTCCGCCCGCCGTACTCGTCCGACGCCTCCGCGATGGACGACTGGAACTACCCGGTGATCAAGTACGTGGGCGCGCACGGCTATCTCACCGCGTTCATCGACGCCGACACCGACGACTGGAAGCGCCCCGGCGTCGACGCGATCGTCAAGGCGGCGATGCCTCCCGTACCCGGTGCGGGCCGGCTGATCCTGCTGCACGACGCGGGCGGCGACCGCGCCGAGACCGTCGCCGCGCTCGAGCAGATCATCGTCAAACTGCAGGGCGAGGGCTACCACTTCGCCACCATCTCCGAGGCGCTCGGCGCGCCCAGCGCCATGGTGCCGGTGCACGGGTACCAGCTCTGGGCGGGCAAGGGCTTCATCTGGGCCACCAAGGCCGCCGTGCTCGGCCTGCCGGTGCTGGTCGGGCTGCTGGCCGTGGTCGGCTTCCTCAACTTCGGCCGCTTCGCGCTGATGCTGGTGCTGGCTCCGATCCACGCCCGCCGGGCCAAGCGGCGGGACGCCTGGGGGCCGCCGGTCACGGCGCCGGTCACGGTGCTGGTGCCGGCCTACAACGAGTTCGAGTGCATCGCCAACACCCTCAACTCCCTGGCCGCCAGTGACTACCCGATCGAAGTGATCGTCATCGACGACGGCTCGACGGACGGCACCTCGGAGATCGTCGAGGAGATGGACCTGCCGTTCGTCCGGCTGATCCGCCAGGCCAACGGCGGCAAGTCCACCGCGCTCAACACCGGGATCGCGGCCGCCTCCTACGACATCATCGTGATGATGGACGGCGACACCGTCTTCGAACCGTCCACCGTGCGCGAGCTCGTCCAGCCCTTCGCCGACCCGGCGATCGGCGCGGTCGCGGGCAACGCCAAGGTCGGCAACCGGGACAGCCTGATCGGTGCCTGGCAGCACATCGAGTACGTCCTCGGTCACAACCTCGACCGCCGGATGTACGACATGCTCAACGTCATCGTGACCATCCCCGGCGCGGTCGGTGCCTTCCGCCGCGAGGCGCTGGAGCAGGTCGGCGGGATGAGCGACGACACGCTGGCCGAGGACACCGACGTCACCATGGCGGTGCTGTGCCAGGGCTGGCGGATCGTCTACGCCGAGCGCGCCCGCGCCTGGACCGAGGCCCCGGCCAGCCTTCCGCAGCTGTGGTCCCAGCGGTACCGCTGGAGCTACGGCTCCATGCAGGCGATGTGGAAGCACCGCCGCGCCGTGACTGCCGGCGGCCCGGCCGCGCGCTTCGGGCGGCTCGGGCTCCCGTTCGTCGTGCTGTTCGGGGTGGTCGCCCCGCTGCTGGCACCGCTGGTCGACCTGTTCCTGCTGTACGGCGTGCTGTTCGGGGACACCCAGGCCACGCTCTACAGCTGGGGCGGCTTCGTCCTGCTCCAGATGGTGCTGGCCGGGTACGCCTTCCACCTGGACAAGGAGAAGCCCTGGCACCTGATCACCCTGCCGGTCCAGCAGCTGGTCTACCGGCAGCTGATGTACCTCGTCCTGCTGCAGTCCTCGATCACGGCGATGACCGGCGGCCGGCTGCGCTGGCAGAAGCTCCGGCGCACCGGCGAGGTCGCCGTACCGGTGGAGGCGTGACGGTGTCGGACACCCTTCAGCTGCGGATCGTCACCCTCGCTGAGCCGGAGGCGCCGCCGGCGCCCCGCAGGGGCGGCCGCGACCGCTACCTCGACCTGCTGCGCGCCCTGGCGCTGGTCCGCGTGGTGCTGTTCCACATGTTCGGGTGGGCCTGGCTGCCGATCGTCTTCCCCTCGATGGGTGTGATGTTCGCGCTGGCCGGCTCGCTGATGGCCCGCTCGCTGTCCCGCCCGGCCTTCTCGGTCATCAGGGGCCGACTGCGCCGCCTGCTGCCGCCGATGTGGCTGCTCGGCGCGATCGTCATCCCCGGGATGGTCCTGCAGGGGTGGCGGCCGGGGGCGGGCAACAACGCCGTGGACTGGTGGGTCAACCTCTTCTACTGGATCCTGCCGATCAGCGACCCCCCGTACGCCGAGCAACTTCACCACGTCCCGGGACTCCTGGACGCCTACTGGGGCGAGCACGCGGCCGGCCCGCTCTGGTACCTGCGCGCCTACCTGTGGTTCGTGCTGCTCTCCCCGCTGCTGCTCCGCGCGGTGCGCAGGATGCCCTGGCTGACCATGACGGCTCCGATCCTCCTCTGCGTCGCGCTGGACAACGAGCTGATCCCGGCGCCGGACCGGATCTGGTCCGTCATCAGCGGCATCAGCACCTACGGCGCGTGCTGGATCCTCGGAATGGCCTTCAACGAGGGCCTGCTGAAGCGGGTGCCGGGCTACGTCCTCCCGTCGATCATGCCGTTCTTCATGGGGGCGGCGTTGTGGTGGGGCGCCACCCACACCGACCGCGGCGAGAGCCTCAACATGAACAGCACCACGCTCTCCGAGGCCGTCTGGTCGTTCGGCTTCGTCGTGCTGCTGCTGCACGCCAGCCCGTCGTGGGAGGAGTGGCCGCCCCGGCTGCAGCGCTGGAACGGGCTGATCACTCTGCTCAACTCCCGAGCCGTCTCCGTCTACCTGTGGCACAACCTCGCGGTGACGACGGCGATCGAGTTGACCGGCCTGCTCTGGTACAACGACTTCCTGGTCAAGCACGCGTCATGGCTGCTGAACAGCAACTGGCCGGCCTTCGCGCTCGTCATTCCGCTGATCGCCCTCTGCATCGCGGTCTTCGGCTGGGTCGAGGACCTGGCGGCCAAGCGCTCGCCGCGGCTCTTCCCGTACCCGCGCCGTCAGCGGGGCAGGCGCCGAGCCGCCTGACCGACACGCCACCTCCCCATGAAATTTGCCCAGTTGTTTAGGCAAACCGCCAGCGGGGCTCAGCCGGCTTCGCTAGATTCATCGGATTAGACCACTGGTCGGGAGCGGCCTTCTGCCCACGGGCCGGGGCCGTTCCCAGGTGAATCCGGCACGGCGGCGGAGCCCAACTCGGTGAACACACTGCACCACGTTCAGACGCAGGTCTCGTCGCAGGGGACCGCCGCGCACCAGGGTGGGCGGCGCCGGGCGCCGCGCAACCCGCCGCCCACGGCACACCGCAGCGGACTGCTCCCGGCACCACCCGACGACCGCGAGAAGTACTCCTACGTCAAGCGCCACAGCTGGGTGCTGACGCTCTCCTCGCTCCTCGGCTTCGCCTTCGTCCTCTACAGCCAGGTCGACACCGCCCGGCACAGCCTCTGGATCTGGGTCTTCTCCCCGGTCCTGGTGCTGTCCGTCCTCGGGTTCCTGATAGGCCTGCGCCTGGAGGCCTTCACCCCGAGCTTCGACCTCAAGGCCCACCGCCGCCTGGTCCGCACCTGGAACCCCGGGCAGCACCACCCCAGCGTGGACGTCTTCCTGCCGGTGTGCGGCGAGCCCGTCGAGGTGCTGCACAACACCTGGCAGTACGTCCGCCTGATGGCCGGCCACTACGCTGGCGAGGCCACCCCGATCGTCCTGGACGACGGCGACAGCCCCGAGGTGGCCGCGATGGCCGCCGACTTCGGCTTCCGCTACCTGGTGCGCCCCAACCGGGGCTGGTTCAAGAAGGCCGGGAACCTGCGGCACGGCTTCGACAACTCCGACGGCGAGGTCGTCCTGATCCTCGACGCCGACTTCGCCCCCCGGCACGACCTGCTCGACGAACTGCTCCCGTACCTGGACGACGACGAGCGCACCGCGATCGTGCAGTCACCCCAGTACTTCCGGGTGCTCGACCAGCAGAACTGGATCGAGCGCGGCGCCGGGGCCGTCCAGGAGCTGTTCTACCGCTCCGTCCAGGTCTCGCGGCAGCGCAGTGACGGCTCGATCTGCGTCGGCTCCTGCGCGGTCTACCGCCGCGCGGCGCTGGCCGAGATCGGCGGCACCAGCCTGATCGAGCACTCCGAGGACATGCACACCGGCTTCGACCTGCGGGCCCGCGGCTGGGACCTGCGGTACGTGCCGCTCGCGCTCTCCACCGGGGTCTGCCCCGACACCATCGGCGCCTACTACAACCAGCAGTACCGCTGGTGCATGGCCTCGATGAGCATGCTCGGCAGCATGAAGGACTTCTGGCGGGTGCCGATGCGCTTCGCCAGCCGGCTCTGCTACATGTCCGGCTTCGTCTACTACGTCGAGACGGCGCTGCTCACCTTCACCGGCCCGCTGATCGCGCTCGCCCTGCTGCTGTTCTTCCCCGACCAGCTGCAGGCCACCAACATGTGGTTCGTGCTGCCCAGCGTGCTGTACCTGACCGTGGTCTACCCCCTCTGGCACCGCAACCCCTACCGGCTCGAGGCCTGGGCGACCAGGGTCATGTACGGCTGGGCGCACACCTTCGCGATCTGGGACCTGCTGCGGCGGCGCCCGATGGGCTGGCAGCCGACCGGTGCCTCGGGGGCCAAGAACAACAAGACCCGCCGGTTCTGGATCGGCATGTGGGCCTGGAGCACGCCGACCGCCGTGCTGTGGATCGCCGCCGCCGTCTGGCGGATGTCGACCATGGTCCCGGAGAACTTCGCCCTGATGCTCGGCTCCGGCGTCTTCTACGCCGTGGCCGTCGCCCGGGTGCTCGTCCAGCCGCGAACGGAGAGCGCAGAGTGAGTGTCGGACGTCGTTCCTTGCTGCTGGGCGCGATCGCGTTCGGGGCCGCCGCCTGCGCGCCCAGCGCCACCGCGCCGATCGGCGCGGGCGGGCAGGGCGCGGCGCCCGCCGGGCAGGCCGTCCCCGGTGGCTCCGCCTCGCCGGCGGCGCCCCGGGTGCCGTACAACATCACGCCGATGCTCAGCCCGAAGAAGAAGTTCCTCGGCGCGACCTTCGAGGGCGTGCCGGTCTCGCTGGCCCCCGTGGACGCCTGGGCCTCGCTGGTCGGCAAGGCACCCAACCTGCTCGTCTACTACCTCGGCTGGGGCGACGAGTTCCAGACCGACCAGACCAGGGCGGTCTGGGCGAAGGGCATGGTCCCGTACATCGCCTGGGAGCCGTTCAAGAAGACGCTCACCGAGATCGCGGCGGGCGGGGAGGACGACTACATCGTCCGCACCGCGCAGGCGATCCGGGACCTCAACGTGCCCGTGGCGATCAGCTTCGGCCACGAGATGAACGGCGGCTGGTACCCCTGGGGCACCAAGACCAGCACCGCCGAGGCCTTCGTGAAGGCCTGGCGGCACGTGCACGACAAGTTCCAGGACGAAGGCGTCTCCAACGTCATCTGGGTCTGGAGCCCGAACGTGATCAACCCCGTGCCGAACGTGCGGCTCGCCCCCTACTACCCCGGGGACGGCTACGTCGACTGGCTCGGCGTGGTCGGGTACTACGCCAGGACCGGCCCGCACACCTTCAGCACGCTCTTCGAGCCCACGCTCAAGGAGATCCGGGCCTTCTCGGCCAAGCCCGTGCTGCTCGCCGAGACCGCCTCCGAACCCACCTCCCGCAAGCCCGCCGACATCGCCGACCTGTTCGCCGGCGTCCTCGCGGACCCGGGCATCCTCGGCTTCGTCTGGTTCGACCTCAAGAAGGAGGCCGACTGGCGGGTCGACAGCGGCCCGGACTCGCTGGCCGCCTTCCGGCGCGCGGCCGCCGACCCCCGTATCGGCTTCGACGTGGAGCACCCGTGAGCACCGACCCGGACCGCCGCGCCCCGTCCACCGGGGGCGACGGTGCCGCCGCCGACTCGTGGTTCGCCCCCCGCAAGCGCACGGCGCAGCCGGCCACTGCTCCCACTGCGCCGGACGAGCCCGCCCAGGGCCTCCGCCCGGGGCCGGTCCGGCCCTCGGCAGAACACCCGGCCGCAGGCGCCGCCGGCCCGGCCGCTCCGGCCGTGCCCCGTCCCGGCCGTCCGGCCGGAGGCGAGCACCCGGCGGCCCCGGCCCGTGGCTCCCGCTACGGCTTCGATCCGGCTGCCTCTGGTCCCGAGGCCGGTGACCGGGTGACTTCCGGCTTCAGTGCGGAGGCCGGCCCGGCCGCTCCGGCCGTGCCCCGTCCCGGCCGTCCGGCCGGAGGCGAGCACCCGGCGGCCCCGGCCCCCGGCTCCGGTGGGTCCGCCTTCGGTTTCGAGCCGGCTGCCGTCGGTCCCGGGGGTTTCGGCTTCGGTGCTCCTGCCCACGGCTTCGGGGGCAGGCCGTCTGGCGCCGCCACGGCGCCCGCAGCGGTAGCTGACGGCCGGGCTTCGGCCGCGTCCGCCTCGCCGCACGCCGCGGCCGGGCCCGACCAGGACACCACCGTGCTGCGGCGGGTCGAACTGCCCGTCACCGAGCCGAGCGCCGCTGCGGCGGCGACCGCCGGGCGGGCGGCAGCTCCGGCGACGGGGTCGGTCTCGGCGGCGGCCGTGCCCGCGCCCGCCGGGGCGATCCCGTTGCAGCGGGAGGCCACCGACGCCCCGGACGACGACGACAGTATCTGGGCGCCCGACCAGACCATGCAGCTGCGGGTACTGCCCCAGCCGGAGGCGGAGGCGGACCCGGGGTTCGCCTTCGCCGAGCCCGTCCGGCCGGGCTGGACCCTGCCGCCGGTACCGGACGTGGCCTGGTCGGCGGCGGCCAGCCGCCGCCGCACCTGGATCAGCCGGGGCATGCTGCTCGCCCTGCTGATCGTGCAGGCCGTGCTGAGCCTGCGGCTGACCAACTCCGCCTTCGAGGACGAGGCGCTCTACCTCTACGCCGGGCACGCCGAGATCGCCCAGCTCTTCCACGGCGCCCCAGACTACGGCGGCTTCGCGAGCTACTTCTCCGGCGCGCCCACCCTCTACCCGGTGCTGGCCGCCGCCGTGGACTCGGTCTTCGGCCTGGCCGGGGCCCGCGCGCTGAGCCTGCTCTTCATGCTCGGCGCCAACGCCCTGCTCTACTCCTTCACCCGCCGCCTGTTCAACGAGCGGGCCGGCCTGTGCGCCTCGGTGCTCTTCGCCTTCGCCCAGTCCACCCTCTTCCTCGGCAATTTCGCGACCTACGACGCGATGGCGGTCTTCCTGCTCGCCCTGGCCACCTGGATCGTGGTCCGCACCGGCCACGGCCACTGGTCCCTGCCGCTGGCCGCCGCCCCCGTCGCGGCGCTGGCCGTCGGCGTCAAGTACGCCTCGGCGCTGTACCTGCCGACCATCGCGCTGCTGCTGCTCCTGGTCGCGTACCAGCGCCACGGCGTGCTGCGGGCCGTGCTGCGCTCGGCACTGTTCACCGCGGGCGTCGGCGGACTGCTGGCGGCCGCCGTACTGAGCACCGACTACCTGGCCGCCATCAGCAGCACCACCACCGCCCGCGCCCACGGCGACACCCCGACCCTGGCGATGATCCAGGACAGCGCCCGCTGGGGCGGCCTGCTGTTCGCCGTCGCCTGCATCGGCACCGCCCTGTACGGCCGCCGGGCCCGCCTGAGCGAAGTCCCCGGCTGGCGCCAGGCCGTCCCCGGCGCCCGCTGGCGGACCGCCCTCGGCCTGCTGCTCACCGGCACCGCCCTGCTCGCCCCGGCCTACCAGATCCACCTGCAGACCAGCACCTCGCTGCACAAGCACATCGGCTTCGGCCTGCTCTTCGCCGCCCCGCTGGCGGGCGTCGGGGTCACCCGGCTGATGGGAGCGCACTTCAAGTTCCCGCAGTTCGCGATCGCCATCAGCGTCCTCGCGCTCACCATGGGCATGTCCCAGTCCGCCAAGAACTACGGCATCTGGCCCGACACCAAGTACCTGATCCAGGACCTCTCCTACAAGGTCCAGCCCGGCCAGCGCTGGCTCGGCGAGCCCCACGAGGGCCCGGTCTACTACCTCTCCGGCATGGGCCGCACCAGCTACCCCCAGTGGACCTCGGTCTACTACATCGACTACACCGGCCGCCCCGGCCAGCACCTCTCCGGCATCCCCGGCTACCGTGCCGCCCTCCAGGACGGCTGGTTCGACGGCGTCGTCCTCGACTGGTCCGACGGCGCGGGCGAAGTCCCCCGGGCCATCCGCGACGAACTCCGCAAGGGCGGCAAGTACCGCCTCTCCTCGGCGTTGCCGTACCAGACCTCGGCGGGCAAGGGCCACTTCGAGGTCTGGCTCAAGCAGCAGCACTGACGCGGGCGGCGCGCCGGATAGGCGATCATGGTTCGTGTGACGACAGACGGTGGGGAAACGGCGGGGCTGTACAAGGCCTGGCGCGGCGGGCTGGCATTGAACCGGGCAGCGCCGGCGGCGGTGCTGCTGCGGCTGGTGGAGGCCGGGGAGCACATACCGTTCGGGCTGGGCGATCGGGAGCTGGACGAGCAGGAGCTCCGGGAGTGGGTGGTCCATCCCGCCTGGGAGGTGCGCCGGGAGCTGGCCATGTGCTGGACCCTCAGTGCCGAGGCGCGGGCCCCGCTCTTCCTCGACCCGGTGGCGCGGCACCGCTTCGCCTTCACCACTCTCGCGGCCGACTTCTCGACGCCGCTGACCGACGAGACCTTCCGGCTGCTGGCTGAGGACCCGGCCGAGCGGGTGCGCGCGGCGGTGGCCGCCCATCGCGACCTTCCGGTCCGCGACTTGGTCCGGCTCGCCGTGGACCCGGACCCGGAGGTCCGGCGCGGGGTCGTCCGGCGCGCCTGGCCGCACCTGGCGGCCGAGACCCGGACGGCGCTGCTCGCCGACCCCGACGAGAAGGTACGGGAGGGTGCGGTGCTGGCCCACCACACCACCGTGCCGGTCACGGCTGCGGACCTTGCCGCGATAGCGGACGAGGACCTGCGCCGGAAGGTGGTCGAGGAGTGCCGGCTGGCCAGGGAGCTGGCGGAGGCGCTGGTGCGGGACGCCGACCGGCACGTCCGGCGGGCCCTGGCGGCCAACACCGGGCTCGACCTGGATCTCGCCCTCCTGCTCGGGGCGGACCAGGAGAACTCGGTCCGCTGGGCGGTCTCCGTCCGTGCTGACCTGACCGAGGAGCAGCGGGCCCGGATCGAGGCGGAGGACGTCCCCGGCCGCACGTGGTCCGACCCGCTGCCGTGGGTCCGCGCCCTGCACGACGACCCGGAGGCGATGCGTCGCTGCGCGGCCTCCGCCCACGTGGAGCTGCGCCGCAGTGTGGCATGGGCGCGGACCCTGCCGCAGGACGTGGCCGACCGGCTGGCGGCGGACGAGCACCAGGCCGTCCGGGAGGTGCTGGTCGAGCGCTGCGACCAGGCGCCGGGCGAGCTGCTGTTCGAGCGGTGGCGCAGCGGCGGCACGCGCTCGACCGCCCAGCTGCTCTACCGCTCCAACTTCCCCCGGGAGTACGGTCTGCGGCACCTGGACCACCCGGACCCGAAGCTGCGTCAGCTGGCGGCGATGGACCCCGCGGCCGACGCCGAGCAGCTCGAACGGCTGAGCCGCGACTCCGATCCCCGAGTCCGGGAGCAGGTCCTGCGCGGCCGCCGGCTGGATCTCGCCTCGGTGATCCGGCTGATCGACGACCCGGACGTCTCGGTCCGGTCGGCCGCAGTGCTCGACCCCCGGCTGCCCGAGCCCCTGCTGGACACCCTGCTGCAGGCCCCGGCGACGGCCTGGTCGGCGGCCATGAACCCGTCGCTGCCCGAGGCGGCGATGCACCGGCTCCTGAACACCATCGGACGGGACGCATGAGGATGTTCGAGTGGGACCGCACCGACCGGCCGGAGGTCTCGGCCGAACTGTACCGGGCGTGGTGCGACGGCCTGGCGTGGAACCGGGCCGCCCCGGGGGGCGGTGCTGCGACGGCTCCTGGACACCACCGGGCCGGTGCCCCTCGGTCTGCTGTGCCGGGAGCCGGACCAGGAACTGCTCGGCGCGTGGGCCGCCCACCCGCAGTGGCAGGTCCGCCGGCTCCTGGCGGACCACCCGGTGCTCGCGGCCGAGCAGCGGGCTCCGCTCTTCCAGGAGCCCGAGGCGAGACACCGCTGGTACCTCACCGTGTTGGCGGCGGAGAGGGATTCGCCGCTCACGGCCGATACCTTCCGCCTCCTGGCCGGTGACCCGAGCCCGCAGGTACGTAAGTGGGTAGCCCTCCACCGCGGCCTGCCGGTGGAGCTCCTGTGCGCACTGGCCGTGGACGGGGAGCCGGAGGTCCGGCGGGCGGCCCTGCCGCGTGCGTGGCCGAAGCTGGGCGCAGAGGCGCGGGCGGCACTGCTCGCCGATCCCGACGAGCAGTGCCGGGCGGAAGCACTGCTGCGGCACCACATGACCGTGCCGATGCCGCAGACCGCGTACGGCTGGCTCCCGGCGGGGTGGCAGCGCGAAAGGGCTGCCGGAAACTGCTGGCCCTGGGCGACCCGGACTCCACCGCCGAGCTGGTCGAACTCCTCAGCCGGGACACCGACTCGGGTGTGCGTCTGCGCGCACTGCGCGACCCACGCCTGGGCGAGGCCTCCGTCGTCCGGCTGGTCGACGACCCTGACCGCTTCGTCCGAGGTGTCGCCGCCGCCGACCCGCGCCTGCCCGCCTCCGTGCTGGCCGCCCAGCTGCACGACCCGGCGACGGCGGAGGCGGCGGCCAAGAACCCGACGCTCCCGGCGGCCGTGATGCACCGGCTCCTGGACAACGCGCCGGAGTGAGTCAGGCCAGGGCGGCCAACTGGCGCCGCACGGTGACGGCTTCGGGGGCGCCGAGCCGTTCGAAGATCTGCAGGGCGGCGCCCCAGTGGTGCGCGGCGCGGACGGGGTCGCCCAGGGTGGACCAGGTCAGGCCGATGTTGCGCTCGACCAGGCCCTCGCCGTGGGCGTTTCCCAACTCCCGCCGCATGGCGAGCGATCGGCCGTAGAGGTCGAGCGCCTCCGCGAACCTGCCGTTCTCCCGAGCGACTTCGCCGAGGAGGTCCAGGCTGAAGGCTTCGCCGTAGCGGTCCCCGATCGCCCGGTGGATCGCGAGTGCCTGCTGCTGGCACTCGGCTGCCTCGCCGAACCAGCCGAGCCGGCAGAGGGTTTCGCCGAGGTTGGAGAGTGCGATGCCCTCGGCATAGCGGTCACCCAGCCGGTGGGCCACCGCTGCGGCGAGGGAGTGCAGCTCGACCGCCTGCGCCTGGTCGCCGCTGTTGTGCAGGGCGGTGCCGATGGTGGTCAAGGTGAGCGCCTCGGCCCGGCCGTCGCCGGTTCGGCGGCGGATCTCCAGCGCCTCCCGGAGACGTCGGAGCGCCAACTCGGGGCGAGCCGTCGCGGTGTACAGGGCGCCGAGGTTGTTCAGCGTCCAAGCGGTGCCCAGGTCGTCGCCGACCGCCCGGGCGGCGCGTAGGGCGGTCTCGTGGGTGGTCTCCCAGTCCGCCCAGAGGTCACGACGGTTGTACAGCTGGCAGCCGACGACGGCGAGCTTCCAGCACAGTTCGTGGTGCTCCGTCTGCTCGGCCGCGGTGACGGCGGCCCGGAGGTGGTGCCGCTCGGCCTCCAGCCAGTCGAGTGCGGCGCTGTAGTCGGGGAGGGCCGGCAGCGGGCCGTGGTGGCACGGCGGTGGGAGGGCGACCCGCTGGCGCTGCGGGGCGAGCAGGTCCGTGGCGGCGTCCCAGCTGCGCAAGGTCCAGTCGAGCAGCCGGGTCAGTGCCTCCCGCCGCTCCTCGGCCGGCTCCTCGGCGGCGGCCCGTTCCGCGGCGTACGCCCGGATCAGGTCGTGCGGGCGGTACCGGCCCGGGGTGACGGACTGCAGGAGGTGCTGGTGGGACAGCGCCGCGAGCGAGCGCTCGGCGGTCTGCCGGGAGCGGCCGAGCAGGGCGGCGACCGCGTCGATGCTGAGGTCAGGCCCGTCCCAGAGGCCGATGAGGCGCAGCAACCGGGCGTCTTCGGCGGAGAGTTGGGTGTAGCTGACGTCGCAGGTGGTGCGTACGGCCCGGTCGTCGAGGCAGAGTTCGTCCAGCAACCGGTCACGGTCGGCGAGCCGTGCCGCCAGGGTCGCGACCGTCCAGGTCGGCTCGGTGGCGAGCCGGGCGGCGGCGATCCGGACGGCCAGCGGAAGGCCGGCGCAGGCCTTCAGCACCTGCTCCGTCGCGGACGGCTCGGCGGCCGTGGCCGCGGCGCCCGCGAATCGCTCGAACAGGGCGCGTGCGTCCGGTGGTTCGAGCAGGTCCAGGTCGATCCGGTCGGCGCCGTCGAGCCCGGCCAGCCGGTTGCGGCTGGTGACGACCACGGCGCAGCCCGCCGTCCCGGGCAGCAGCGGAAGGATCTGCCCGGCACTCGCGGCGTCGTCCAGGAGGAGCAGCACCCGCCGGTCGGCGAGCAGGCTGCGGTACGCGGCGGCGCGGGCTTCCTCGCCGGCCGGTACCGCCGCGGGGGCCAGGCCGAGGTCGACCAGGAACCGGGCGAGCAGGTCGGTCGGCGCCGTCGGACCGGTGCTCGCGCCCCGGAGGTCGGCGTACAGCTGTCCGTCGGGGTAGCGGTCCCGGACGGCGTGGCCGAGGTGCACGGCCAGACTCGTCTTGCCGACCCCGCCCGTGCCGGTCACGGCGGCGAGCACCGGTACACCGGGCGGGGTGCTGCCCGGCGAGCAGCGGGCGGCCAGGGCGGCCAGCTGCCCGGCCCGGCCGGTGAAGTCGGGCAGATCGCGAGGCAGTTGGGCCGGCCGCGGCCGTTCGCCGGTCAGCTGCTCAGGGGCCGGCGGGCCGGCGCCGCGCAGCCGCTTCCAGGCGTCGGCCCAGGCCGCCGCCTGCGGCCCCGTCGCACCGAGCGCCGTCAGGACGGCCAGACAGCTGTCCAGGCGGGGCAGCCGGCTCCGGCGGGTGTCGAAGATCGCGGCGAGGGTGCTGCGCGGAATCCCGGTCGCCCGGGTGAGGTCCCGTAAGGACGGGTTGCCCGCCTCGACCCTGAGGAGTCGTAACCCACGGAGGAATTCGGGTGGGTTGTGGATCTCCGACGGGTCCGCCAGGGCATGGCAGGACTGTTCGGTGTGCGTCAACGCGATCGCCCCCGTGACCGTCAACACGACGCTGGGCACGATACTCCGCCCCCGGGCCGATGGACAGAGTCGCGCCGGCCCGGCCCGGCCCGTCCGAAGCCGTCCGGGTCCGTCCGGGACAGGGCGGAGCACCTGGAACCGGCCCGGGCCCCGGTGGCAGCATCGCCTCCGCCGGGCCCCGAGCAGCGGGGCCGGAACGTACGGGGAGAGACCATGAAGAAGATCAGCCGCATGGCGAAGGCGGGCGCCGCGCTCGCCCTCGCGGCCGGTGCGCTGCTGCCGCTGGCCGTGACCGGGACCGCCTCCGCCGACCCCAACCCGAACAACCACGGCTCGTCGCCGCAGTGGATCCGGCTGAGCACCAGCAGCCACGCGCGGGTCTTCGGCGACCCGACCCAGAACTACCCCTCCGGCACCGTCCTGTCGAACGGCGACTACGTCTGGGCGGACTGCTGGGTGGCCGGTGACTACGTCGGCACCGCCGGCAACGTCTGGTACCACACCACGTACGTGTACCAGTACGGCACGGTCACCGGCGTCGGGTCGTCCTGGACCTTCGCCCCGTACGTGGACGCCGCGGCGGCGTTCCACAACGTGCCCGGCGTCCCCCACTGCTGACAGCCGTGGCACCACAGCGGCCCCGCACCCCGCTCCGGGAGTGCGGGGCCGCTCGCGGGCGCCGGTGTCAGCGCTGCACGGGGGTCAGTGCTGCGCCGGGATCACGCCGGTGAGCCACTTGAAGATCTCCGGGACCATCGGGCCCCAGACGTCGCTGCTGTGGGCGCCGGTGGTCTCCTGGACGGTGACCGCGGTGGGGAACTTGGCGGCGCTCTTCAGGGCCATCGCGCCCTCGTAGCCGTCGCCCTTGTTGCCGGAGAGGAAGAGGGCGGTCTTCGGCGGGGTGGTGGCGGTCCTGAGGATGTTGAGCGGGTTGGAGATCTCCCGCAGGTGCGGGTCCTTCGCGGTGAGCGAGGCGCTCTCGGAGGCCGGGTCGTTGTAGCCGGAGAGGCTGATGCCCGCGCGGTAGCGGTTCGGGTGCTCCAGGGCGAGCTTGGCGGCGCAGTGGCCGCCGGCCGAGTAGCCGGCCACCGCCCAGCGGTCGGGGGAGGAGTCGACCCGGAAGTTGTCGAGCATCATCTGCGGCACGTCGCGGGAGAGCCAGGTGTCGGCGTTGACCTTGCCGGGCACGTCCGCGCAGCCGGTGTCGGTGGTGTTGCCGAGCAGCAGGGTGCGCGGGGAGATCAGGATGAACGGCGTGACCTGGCCGGAGGCCATCAGCGGCTTGAGCTGCTCGGAGACCTTGAGCGTGCCGTACCAGGTGGAGGAGGAGCCCGGCCAGCCCGGGAGCAGCTCGACCACGGGGAAGGTCTTGTTCTTGTACGCGGGGTCGTCGTACTGCGGCGGGGTCCAGACCAGCACCTCGCCGTCCACGCCGGAGAGCCGCCCCTTGAGCTCGGTGCGCTTGACGTCCTTGGGCACCTTGTTGTCGTCCACCCCGGTGAACTGCTGGATCACCTTGGGCTCGGACTTGGCGTCGTTGCTGCCCTTGCCGCCGGCGGCGGTACCGTCGGCCGGCACCTGCGGCACGGCACGGACGTGGTTGCCGGTGCCGAGCAGGTCGTCCCAGGTGCCGTAGATCAGGTTGGCGTTGTTGACCATGACGAAGACCATGGTCACCGCCGTCAGCTGGGCGAAGAGAATCATGACGAGCCTGGCCAGGAACTGCATGACCTTCGGCCCGCGCACCCGCCCCCAGAGCAGCAGCGCCACTGCGATGGAGACGGGCACCAGGACGACCGTCAGGATGAGGAAGGGGGTGCCTGTCAGTTGCATCAAGTTCTCGTATCCGAGTTGCCGGCCGACCGGGCTCCGCGCGGCCCGGTGCACATTCGTGGGATCAGTCGATTCATCGGATCAGACGGTGGCGAACGATCGATCAGTTGCTTCCGGGCCCCGACGGAGCCTGAGAGGAACATCACGTTTTTCTGAGAATCGGCTGTATTGTCAGCTGCCAGTGTGCCATCCACGCTGCGCCATCCGGTGAACGGCCCCGGTGTTCCGTCAGCGAGTCTCAGCCTCCTCTCACACCGGAGCCCCTGAAACTGGGAGCCATATGACAGCCGATCAGGACGGCGGGGTGGCGAGGGTGCGACGGACGGTGGCGCTGGTGCTGCTGCTGGCGCTGGCGGCCGGGTGCAGCAGCACCGGGGGCCTGCGCGCCGAGCGGGCCCGCGAGAAGGCCTCGGCGGGCGCGGGCACGGCCGTGACGACCCCGCGCTGGCGGGTGGCGATGGTCACCCACGCGGGTGCCGGGGACGCCTTCTGGGACACCGTCCGCAAGGGCGCCGAGCAGGCCGCCGCCAAGGACAACATCACCTTCCTCTACTCCAACGACGCCCAGACCCAGGGCCAGGTGCAGCTGGTCCAGGCCGCGATCGACCAGAAGGTGGACGGCCTGCTGGTCACCCTCGCCAAGGGCGAGGCGATGACCGAGGTGCTCGGCAAGGCCAAGGCGGCGGGCATCCCGGTGATCAGCCTGAACTCGGGCGCCGAGTTCTCGGCCCGGCTCGGCGCGCTCACCCACGTCGGCCAGGACGAGTCCACCGCAGGGCAGGCGGCCGGGACGGCGCTGGCCGGGCGCGGGCGGCACTCGGTGCTCTGCGTGATCCACGAGCAGGGCAACGTCGGCCAGGAGCAGCGCTGCGCGGGCGCGCACAGCACCTTCGCCGGCCCGCTGCAGACGCTGTACGTGACCGGCACCAACCTGCCCGACGCCCGGGCCGCGATCGCCGCCAAGCTGCAGGCCGACCAGGCCGTGGACACCGTGCTCACGCTCAGCGCCCCGCTGGCCGCCACCGCCCTGCAGGCCGTCGCGGACGCCCGCCGCCCGGTGGAGACCGACACCTTCGACCTGGGCACCGACGTGGTGGCCGGCCTCAAGTCCGGCGCGGTCGGCTTCGCCGTCGACCAGCAGCCGTACCTGCAGGGCTACGAGGGCGTCGACCTGCTCTGGCTGTACCGCTCCAACCTCGACATGCTCGGCGGCGGCCACCCCGTGCTCACCGGCCCGCAGGTGCTCACCAAGGCCGACGCCGACCGGCTGGCCGAGTACGTGGCCCGGGGCACCCGATGAGCACGGACCTGCTCGTCCAGGAGCGCAGGCACCGGTGGCGGGCCCGGCCGGAGCTGGGGGCGCTGCTCGCGGCCGCGGCGGTGTTCCTGTTCTTCGCCGTGGTGGCCGACAGCTTCCTGCGGGCCTCCTCGATCGGCACGGTGCTGTACGCCGCCTCCACCATCGGGATCATGGCGGTGCCGGTGGCCCTGCTGATGATCGGCGGGGAGTTCGACCTCTCGGCCGGAGTCCTGGTGACCACCGCCGCGCTGGCCTCGGCGATGGTCTCCTACCAGCTGACCGCCGTGACCTGGGTGGGCGTGCTGGTCTCGCTGCTGGTCGCGCTGGCGATCGGCGCCTTCAACGGGTGGCTGCTCGGCCGCACCCGGCTGCCCAGCTTCATCGTCACGCTCGGCACCTTCCTGATGCTCACCGGCGCCAACCTGGGTGTCACCAAGCTGGTCTCCGGCACGGTGAGCACCAAGCCGATCAGCGACATGCAGGGCTTCGAGTCCTGCCGGCTGCTCTTCGCCTCGGAGGTCACGGTGGGCGGGCTGACGATCAAGGCCACGGTGTGGTGGTGGCTCGGGCTGGTCGCGGTGGGCAGCTGGGTGCTGCTGCGCACCAGCTTCGGCAACTGGGTCTTCGCGGTCGGCGGGGACGCGGCGGCGGCCCGGGCGGTCGGCGTGCCGGTGGCCCGCACCAAGACCTGCCTCTACCTCGGGGTGGCCTTCTGCGCCTGGGTGCTCGGCCAGCACCTGCTGTTCTCCTTCGGCACGGTGCAGTCCGGCGAGGGGGTGGGCAACGAGCTGATCTACATCGTGGCGGCCGTGATCGGCGGCTGCCTGATCACCGGCGGCTACGGCTCGGTGGCCGGTTCGGCGCTCGGCGCGCTGATCTTCGGGATGGCCAGCAAGGGCATCGTCTATGCGGAGTGGGACCCGGACTGGTTCAAGTTCTTCCTCGGCGCGATGCTGCTGCTCGCCGCGCTGCTCAACTCGTACGTCAAGCACCGGGCCGAGCGGGGGCGCTGAGATGCTGCTCGAACTGACGGGGGTCGGGAAGTCGTACGGCTCGGTGCGGGCCCTGGAGGACGTCTCGCTGAGCGTCGAGGCCGGGCGGATCAGCTGTGTGCTGGGCGACAACGGCGCGGGGAAGTCCACCCTGATCAAGATCGTGGCCGGGCTGCACCAGCACGACGAGGGCCGGTACGCGATCCTCGGCGAGGAGGTGCGGCTCGGCTCGCCGCGCGAGGCGCTGGAGCGCGGGATCGCCACCGTCTACCAGGACCTCGCGGTGGTGCCGCTGATGCCGGTCTGGCGGAACTTCTTCCTCGGCGCCGAGCTCGGCCGGTTCCGCCTCGACAGCGCCCGGATGCGGTCGGTCACCCGGGAGGCGCTGGCCCGGATGGGCATCGAGCTGGCCGACGTGGACCAGCCGATCGGCACCCTCTCGGGCGGGCAGCGCCAGTGCGTGGCGATCGCCCGGGCCGTCCACTTCGGCGCGAAGGCGCTGGTCCTGGACGAGCCGACGGCCGCGCTCGGGGTCAAGCAGTCCGGGGTGGTGCTCAAGTACGTGGCGGCGGCCAAGGCGGCCGGGCTCGGCGTGGTGCTGATCACCCACAATCCGCACCACGCATATCTGGTCGGGGACCACTTCACCCTGCTGCGAAGAGGGAGGATGGCCGGTAGCCACCCGCGCGCGGAGATCAGCCTCGAACGGCTGACCACCGAGATGGCGGGCGGCTCCGACCTGGCCGAGCTCTCCCACGAGCTCTCCGGGACCGCGCTGGGCGGCCCGGACGCGCCGGCCGACCCCGAGGAGCGTCCAGACCAGTGACCACGCCGAAGACCACCCCACCGGGGCGCACCACTGCCGCCCTGCCGACCCTGCTCGGCATCGGCCCGCGCGCCGAGCGCCGCCGCCGGGCGCTGCCCGCGAGCCTGCTGCGGCTGCCGACCGTCGGCATCGACATCGGCGGCACCAAGGTGGTGGCCGGGGTGGTGGACGGCGAGGGCAAGGTCCTCGAGAAGCTGCGCACCGACACTCCCGACAAGAGCAAGAGCCCCAAGGTCGTGGAGGACGTGATCGTCGAGCTGGTGCTCCAGCTGGCCGACCGGCACGACGTGCACGCGGTCGGCATTGGCGCGGCCGGCTGGGTGGACGCCGAGCGGTCGAAGGTGCTCTTCTCCCCGCACCTGAACTGGCGCAACGAGCCGCTGGAGGAGGCGCTCAGCCAGCGGCTGCGCTTCCCCGTGGTGGTGGAGAACGACGCCAACGCCGCCGCCTGGGCGGAGTGGCGATTCGGCGCCGGGCGCGGCGAGGACCACATGGTGATGCTCACCCTCGGCACCGGGATCGGCGGGGCCGTGGTCCGGGACGGCTTCGTGGACCGGGGCAAGTACGGGCTGGCCGGGGAGTTCGGCCACATGCAGGTGGTGCCCGGCGGCCACCGCTGCCCCTGCGGCAACCGGGGCTGCTGGGAGCAGTACTCCTCCGGCAACGCCCTGGTCCGGGAGGCCCGCAGCCTGGTCGCCGAGGAGTCGCCGGTGGTCGAGCCGCTGCTCGCCCGGGCGGGCGGCACCATCGAGGGGATCACCGGCCCGCTGGTGACGGAGGCCGCCCGGGCGGGCGACGCGGTGGCGGTCGAACTCCTCTACGACATCGGCACCTGGCTGGGCGTCGGCATCGCCAACCTGGCCGCCGCCCTCGACCCCGGCCGCTTCGTGATCGGCGGCGGGGTCTCGGAGGCGGGTGACCTCCTGATCGGCCCGGCCCAGGAGGCCTACCGCCGCACCCTCTCCGGCCGGGGCTTCCGCCCCGAGGCCCAGATCGTCCACGCGGCCCTCGGCAACGAAGCCGGCCTGGTCGGCGCCGCCGACCTGGCCCGCCAGGTCGCCCGCCGCTTCCGCACCATCAAGCGCCACCGCGTCGAGCGGGGCTGAGCCCGGCCTCCCGTGTGCATTCCCCGTTCGGATGAATGATCAATGCTCGGCTTCTGATGCGGTGCTGATCGATGATAAAAATTCCCTGCGCGCTCGAATTGAGCGGCTGATTAATATCATGATCGTGCACGAATCGCACGTGTTGCTTCGAGAACGGATTCATTCTCATGGCATTCGCCCTCCGCAAGACGATCACCCTCGCGGCCCTGGTGCTGACGGCCTCCTTCCTCCCGGCCGGCAGCGCCTCGGCCGCGCCGGCGCTGCACCCGGGTGTCTACTGCCTCGCCAACGCCTGGGGCACGCCGGACGTCGGCACCAAGCCGTGCGACGCCAACGACCAGGGTCAGCACTGGGCCGTCATGGGGGACCAGATCGCCCTGGCCCAGGCCCGGGCCTACTGCCTCGCGAACCCGTGGGGCTCGCAGACCGTCACCACCAAGGGCTGCGACGGCCGTGACCCCGGCCAGTACTGGAGCGTCTCGGGCGACAAGATCTTCCTCACCAACGCCCCGGCCTACTGTCTCGCCAACGCCTACGGCACGCCGAACGTCGGCACCAAGCCGTGCGACGTGAACGACCCGGGCCAGCACTGGGACGTCTTCGGCGACCAGATCAGCCTCGCGTACGCGGGATGATCCCCACCTGCTGCCCGAGGCCGGCCCGACCGGCCCCGGGCAACGGGCTGTCCGGTGGATATGGAATTGAGCGGCGCGGTGAATTACTTTTCAGGGCCCCGGGAAATTGCCGATGTGAATTCAGGTGTGCGATTGGTGTCATGTGTGCGAACTTCGGCGGGTGATTGACGGCGGGGAGCTCTGTCCGGGCTATGCCTGATTGAAGGCGCCGAGGTCGGTAGGGGCGCGGGTCGGCGGTGAAGCGCTGGGGCCGATCAGGGTGACGGCCTCGGCGTGGTCGGACGGGAGGCGGGAGAGGACTGTCGACAGGTCGATCGTGTCCAACGGCACCGTGCGGGTGATCACGCGTCGAAGCGATCGGTGAAGGGGCGGTCCGGGCAGGTGTGGCACTCGAAGAGGTAGACGCCGCCGTAGTCGCCGAGGCGGAGGCGGGGGCCCTCGATGTGGCTGGTGCCGTCCTCGTACGGGGTCCATATGTGGTCGCTGTCGTGCTCTTCGCCGCTCTCGATGGTGAGCAGGTGTTGCATCGGGGTGCGGCAGCCGCGGCAGACCGGCCACTGCGGGTCCCGGCACCAGCCGGGGTAGCCACCTAGTTTGATGCCCGGGGCGGTGGAGAGGTGGTCCTGGTACTCCCAGCCCCGCTCGTGGTGGATCTGCTCCATGCGGGGCATCAGGGAGTCGAACAACTCCTGTGGCAGGTCCCAACTCGGGTACTCGGTCACCTGTTCCGGGTGCACGACACACGGCCGGGGCACCCGGCCGCCCACAGCGTCCACCGGGGGTGGCGGGGTCGGCCGGACCGCGCCGACGGCGGCGGACGAACGCCAGCGCAGGAGCGGGACGACCCATCGGCCGTCGTGCCGGCGCGGGCACCAGAGGAGCTGGAGCAGGTCGCAGCCGTCAGAGAAGGGCACGACCGCGGGCACGTCGGCCCGGAAGACCTGGACGACGGGGACGAGGGGGGAGCCCGGGTGGTCCTCGCAGGCCGGCCATGGTTCGGCGGCCGGCCAGAGGAGGGGGCCGCCCACCGAGCTTTCGTGGCAGGTGGGCCGGCCCGCGCGCGGGTGGAGGCGGACGGCCTCGCGGCGCAGCGGCGCGACTTCGGGGAAGAGCGCCTCGACGTCCAGCGGTCGGGGCGGGGTTCGGCGGGACACGTCCGGAGCGTACCCGGTGGGTCCGTACCGGCGGGTAGTGGCCTGAAGCAGTTGGTCCGGGTTGTTGTGGTTGCAACAAAAGGTGTGTAGGAACGGGGAGTTGGCTTCAGTGGTGGGGAGATCCGGACAGGAGGCCCGATGAGGACAGTGGTTCGGCTGGTGCCGGCGGTGGTGTTGGCCGCCGCGTTGGTGGGATCGGTGGTGGCGCCCGCGCAGGCCGAGGTGCCGACGCCGAAGAGTCCGGAGGCGGTGGGGTACGGCGGGGCGGTGGCGAGCGTGGACGCCGATGCCACGGCGGCCGGGATCGCGGTGCTGCGCAAGGGCGGGAATGCAGTGGACGCGGCGATCGCGGTGGCCGCGGCACTCGGGGTGACCGAGCCGTACTCGTCGGGCATCGGCGGCGGCGGGTACTTCGTGCACTACGACGCCCGGACGGGCAAGGTGGAGACGCTGGACGGCCGGGAGACGGCGTCCCGGACCGCCGACCAGTCGCTGTTCCTGGAGAACGGCCAGCCGCTGGCCTTCGCCGACGCGGTGACCAGCGGTCGCTCGGTCGGGGTGCCCGGCACGGCGGCGGTGTGGGACAAGGCGCTGCGCCTGTGGGGCACCCGGGACTTGAGGGAGGTGCTGAAGCCGGCCGAGAAGATCGCCGAGCAGGGTTTCGTGGTCGACCAGACCTTCCATGACCAGACCGCCCTCAACCAGGCCCGGTTCAAGGACTTCCCGGCCACCAGGGAGCTCTTCCTGCCCGGTGGCCAACTCCCGGTGGTCGGCAGCCGGTTGCGCAACCCGGACTTGGCGGCGACCTACCGGGAGCTCGGCCGAAACGGCGTCCAGGCCTTCTACCACGGCAAGTTGGCGGCGGACGTCGCCAACACCATCGCGCACCCGCCGGTCGACCCCGCCTCGGGCCGCAACGCCCGGCCGGGCAAGGTGGACACCACCGACCTCGCGGCCTACCGGGTCAAGGAGCAGGCGCCGACCCATGTGAAGTACCGAGGCGACGATGTCTACAGCATCGCGCCGTCCTCTTCGGGCGGCACCACCGGCGGTGAGGCGCTGGGCATCCTCGGGCGGTTCGACCTCGCCTCGATGAGCCAGGCCGAGTACCTGCACCACTTCCTGGAGGCCACCCGGCTGGCCTTCGCCGACCGCAACCGCTGGGTCGGCGACCCGTCCCAGGTGGAGGTGCCGACCAAGCAGCTGCTCTCCCCGGCCTTCGCGGCCGACCGGGCCTGCCTGATCGACCCGGCGCACGCGGCCCCCGGCCCGGTCGCCCCCGGCGACCCGTACCACCCGACCGCCTGCGGCTCGACCGGCAAGGCCGTGCCGGAGGGCTACGAGGGGCCGAACACCACGCACCTGACGGTGGCCGACCGCTGGGGCAACGTGGTCTCGTACACCCTGACCATCGAGCAGACCGGCGGCAGCGGCATCACGGTGCCGGGCCGGGGCTTCCTGCTCAACAACGAGCTGACCGACTTCTCGTTCACCCCGCTGGTGCCCGGCGTGCCGGACCCGAACCTGCCCGGGCCCGGCAAGCGGCCGCGCTCCTCGATCTCGCCGACCATCGTGCTCAGGGACGGCAAGCCGTTCATGGCGGCCGGTTCGCCGGGCGGCGCGACGATCATCACCACCACGCTGCAGGTGCTGCTCGGCCGGATCGACCGGGGGCTGACGCTCGAGCAGGCCATCGCGGCGCCCCGGGCCAGCCAGCGCAACGCCGCCGTGTCGGGTGCCGAGCCCGCATTCCTGGCGGGGCCGGACCGGGCGGGGCTGGAGGCGCTCGGGCAGAAGTTCTCGGACGCGGGTGAGATCGGCGCCGCGACCGGGGTCGAGCGGCTGCCGGACGGGCGGTGGGTGGCGGCCGCCGAGCCGGTCCGCCGGGGCGGCGGTTCGGCGGCGGTGGTCCGGCCGAGCCGGTGACCCGGGCGGGGATCGGGGCACGGCGGGCGCAACAGCGTGCTGTGGTGGGAGGTTGGCCGCGCAGTTCCCCGCGCCCTGGTGGTTGACGTCTGCTGTCAGTTGCGGGCGGTATGTTCGGGGTGGGCAGCCTGCTGGGCCGCCCGCCCCGTCCGTACCGCTGTGGGAAGGCCGTCCGTCGTGACCATCCGCGTCGCCACCTGGAACATCAACTCCGTCACCGCCCGGCTGCCGAAGCTGCTGGAGTGGCTGGCCGGCGCGCAGCCGGACGTGCTCTGCCTGCAGGAGCTGAAGTGCGCGTCGGACGCCTTCCCGTACGAGGCGGTGCAGGAGCTCGGCTACGAGACGGCCGCGTACGGCACCGGGCGGTGGAACGGCGTGGCGATCCTCTCCAAGCTCGGCCTGGACGACGTGGTGCGGGACGTCCCCGGCCAGCCCGGCTTCCTGGCCGACGGCGCGCTGCTGCCCGAGACCGAGCCGCGGGCGATCGCGGCCACCTGCGGTCCGGTCCGGGTCTGGTCGGTGTACGTGCCGAACGGGCGCGAGGTGGGCCACGCGCACTACCAGTACAAGCTGGAGTGGCTGGAGGCGCTGCGGGCCGCCGTGGTGGAGGACGCGGCGGGCGAGCGGCCGTTCGCCGTGCTCGGTGACTTCAACGTGGCCCCGACCGACGAGGACCTCTACGACCCGGCCGTCTTCGCCGGGCAGACGCACGTGACGGACTTGGAGCGGGCCGCCCTGACGGCGCTGCGCGAGACGGGCCTGACCGATGTGATGCCGCGCGCCCTGAAGTACGACCGGCCGTACACCTTCTGGGACTACCGCGCGCTCGGCTTCCCGAAGAACCTCGGCATCCGGATCGACCTCACCTACGCCAACAAGCCGTTCGCCGACGCCGTCACCGACAGCTACGTCGACCGCGAGGCCCGCAAGGGCAAGGGCACCTCGGACCACGCCCCGGTCGTGGTCGACCTCGACCTGGGGTAACAGCTCGAACGGGTGTCGAACGGTGGCCGGGTCCGGCCGGGGTGCCTAGCGTGAGCAGGTGACAGGGTGTAGCCGTCCGCTCACGGGACGACGAGCGTCCCCCCGGCCGCGCCCGCCAATCTGGAGGTGGGCCATGGGCCTCACGCGGATGGCCATCGCCGGCCTCGTCGGCGCAGGGACTCTGGTCGGAGCCCCGTTGCTCGGCTTCGCCAACGGCGCGGCGAGCACGAACACCCCGGCGAAGGGGCGGGAACCGGCCTGGGTCAGCCCGTCCGAGGCCGTGCCGGGGCAGAGCGTGACGGTGAGCGTGACCTGCGAGACCAGCACGGTGCGGACCGTCACCGTCAACTCGCAGGCCTTCTCCACCGGCTCGGCCACCCTCTCCGGTGGTGCGGACGGCAAGTACAGCGGCACCGCGAGGCTGGCCTCCAAGGAGGAGTTCGTTGCCTTGGGGCCGGACAAGTCGGGCAAGGGCTCCAGCTGGGGCATCGACGGCAGCTGCCCGAACGGCGACGCCTTCACCGGGGCGGTCGCGGTGGCGCTGGGTGAGAGCGGGAAGGCCGGCGGCGGCTCCAGCACCCCCTGGAGCCCCGCCGAAAGCCCGGGCTCGGGAGCCGGCTCCGGCTCGTCCAGCGGGAGCTGGGAGGGCGAGAAGAGCCCGCACGGCGCCGTGCACACCGGCCTGGGCGGCTCGGTCGGCGCCTCCGACGGCCGGCTGGCCGCGGGCGGGGCACTGGTCGCCGCCGGGGCCGGCGGGGTCTGGCTGCTGCGGCGGCGCGGCGGCAACGAGAGCGGCGGGGCTCAGACCTGAGCCCCGCCGCTCCCGTACCGCGGCACCTCAGTGCCGCACCGCCTCAGCGCCCCGTGGCGACGGCCGGGGCGCTGAGCCGTGCGTGGGGCTCGGCGCGCTCGGCCTGGTGCTTGAGGGTGCCGGTGGCCAGCAGGTACTGGCCGACGATGTAGGTGGCCATGATCCAGAACTCGTGGCCCGGCAGGGCCTTCCACTTGGCCAGCCGGGTGGCGATCAGGGTGTCCGAGAGCAGGAAGAGCCCGCCGCCCAGGCCCGTCCGCCAGTTGATCCCGGCCGAGGTGACGGCGGTGGAGGCGAGCAGCAGGCTGTAGAGCGCGACCGGCAGCTTGAGGTCGCCGAGGTCCGGCCAGAGCTCGGTGATCAGCACGGCCCAGGCAGCGGCGTAGGCGGCGGCGATCACGGCGCTGCGCCGGCGGTCGGTGAGCGCGCCACGCTGGGCGAACATCGTCACGTAGCAGACGTGGGCGGCCGCGAAGGAGCCCATGCCGGCCAGGAAGGCCGCATCGTCGTCGAACTGCAGGGCGACGTCCCCGCCGGCACTGAGCAGTAGGGCCGGGGCGAGCAGCTTGGGGGCCTCCTCGGTGCCGGCCAGGCTGTGCGCGGCGAGCAGCGGCATCAGGGCGGGCTTGGTGGCGTGCCGCAGCGTGTTCACCCCCGTGACGATCGCGCCGAGGTGGGCGGCCGAGGCGGCGGCGTAGCCGGAGAGCAGGCCGCTGGCGCTGCGCAGGCGTCGGGTGATGGTCATGCGGGGGTGCCCTCCGGGCGGTCGGCGGGGCCGGGCTGCCGGCCCGGGCCCTCGGTGAGGTGGCGCAGCTTGTCGCCCCAGGTGGGGCGGGTTCGGCATGACGGTGACCCTAGGGGACGGTCCCGGGCCGGGGGAAGGGGTTGTTACCCGCGCGTAGCCGGGGGGTGGTCAGGGGGTCGGCGGCGGCGGAGCCGGGTGGGGAGGTGCCACGGGCGGGCGGGGGCAGCGCCTATTCTGGTGGACGACATGGAGCAGCACGAGTACGCGACCGTCCCCGGGGTGGGGCTGGGGAGCGCGGCAGGCGGGCGCGGGGCGGGGGCGGGGCAGCTCTCCGCCGCCGTGCGGGCCGACGTACGCGCTTGCGGCCGGCTGGCCGAGCGGCTGGCGGCTGCTGACGCCGCGACGGCGGACGAGCTCTTCGCCGCGGCCTTCGGGCTGTACGGCGCGCGGCACCTGGGCGGTACGGCCGGGGCCGAGGCGGCCGGGGTGAGTTGGTGGCACGGGCCGACGGTACGGGTGCCCGGGCCGCGCCGCGCCGGGCGCGGCGCGCGGCGGGCCGGGCGGGCCGCCGGGGCCGAGCTGGTGCTCGCCGCGCCGACGGGCGGCCGTGGCCGCCACCGCAAGCCCGAACAGGCCCCCGCCTCGACCCCGCACGCGGTGGCGGTCGAACGCCGCACCGCCGCCCGGCTGCTGGTGGCGCATCCGCTGGTGACGGCGGCCGGGCCGCACGGCGCGGGCCTGCAGCTGATCCGCCGTCACGCCGACTGGCTGGCGGAGCGTTTTTTGGCGGTGCTCGGCTACCCGCTGACGGTCGGTGACAGCTTCGCCCGGCTGCACAAGGCGGGGCTGCCGGGCCGGGGGCTGCCCGGATTCGGCCCGGCGGAGTACGCGGCGCTGGTGCGGGCGCTCGCGGAGTTCGCGGCGGGCGGGGCGGCGGAGGTCGAGCAGCCGCTGGTGCGTCAGCAGCTGGCCGAGTGGCGGGTGCTGACGGAGCAGGGCGCCGACCCCGAGCTGGCCCGGGCGCTCGGGCCGCTGGGCGCGCCGGTGGCCCAGACGCCCGCGCTGGCGGTGCGGCGGCGGCTGGCGGAGACGCCGGTGGTGCTGCAGGACGAACTGACCGCCCCCGAGCGGTCCTGGCTGCTCGGCCGGGAGGCGGGGGAGGCGGCGCTGTTCGCCGACTTCCTCGGCCTGGAGGCGGAGATCCGGGCCGAGGGGCTGGCCCTGCTCGACCCGGCCGGCGAGCTGACGGACCTGGCCGCCCCCGCCGAGGGCGGGACACTGGCGCAGGCCGCGCTGCTGCTGGTCGAGCGGCTGGTGGAGGAGCTGCGGCCGCTGCCCGAGGAGGCGGCGCCGCCCGCCGTGCTGATCCCCGATGCGCTGATAGACGGGGCGCTGGGCGATGTCACGGACGAGTACGGCGCCGGCTGGAGCCGGGACTACCTGGCGGACCTGGCCGGGTTCCGGCGGGACGCGCTGGAGCTGCTCCGGCGGATGGATCTGATCGCCCCGGCCGGCCGGGCCTGGGTGCTGCGCGCCCCGGCGGCCCGGTACGCCTCGCCGCTGGAGGTCGACTCCGGCCCGGGGCCCGGGCGCCACTCGCGGCGGGAAGTGCCGATCGGCTGAGCCCGGCCTCAGCAGCGCGGGGTCATCTGCTGGCCACGACGGAGTTGGCGTTGCCGACCGTCTCCACGGTGGCGGCGACGCCGAGGGAGCCGAGCGCGATGGAGGCGGCGACCGCGGCGCAGGCGAGCACGCGGCGGTGGCGCTGGGGGAGCGGAAAGCGCTCCGGGGGTGCGGCCGGTGGGGCCGCGTCGAGTCGGGCGTTCATGTCAGAGAGCATTCCAGGGGGGCGTTAAACGATGACTACGCGTGGGTGAAGTCTCGGCGGGGGCTGGGCGTCGGGACATCGGTGCAGGTCGTAGGGGTGGTGACGGGGTTGACCGGGCGGCGTGGGCGGCCGGCCCGGGCGGAGTGTGTCAGGTCGGGCCGCAGCAGCCGGGGTGGGCGGGCCGCCAGGAGCTGCTGGGGCATGCCGTACCGCTGGGTGGGGGCCGTCCGTCAGCATGCCACCTGTCTGACTTTCTGTAATGCGAAATTGCTGTCCGTAGTCATGGCTGCGAGGCCCGCTCGGTCAGCGCTGGCACGGGAGTTGCCGCTCGGGCCGGCCCGGCGGAATCACTCGGACGGAGGAGTCCGACCGCGTCGCTGGTCGGCCATCGCCTCGCCGACGGCCGCCCGGACGGCGTCCCGCAGCCCGTGCGCCGCGTGCAGGCGGGAGGGCCCGGCCGCCGGGTCGGTGCGCAGTTCGCGCACCAGGGCGAGGCAGAGCAGCAGCATCACCACGACGAAGGGCAGCGCGACCAGGATGGTGGCGTTCTGCAGCGCCGTCAGCCCGCCGGCCAGCAGCAGCGCGGCCGCCACCCCGCCCATCAGCACGCCCCAGACCACCACCAGCCAGGTGCGCGGGTGCAGCGAGCCGCCGCTGGAGAGTGAGCCGAGCACCAGCGAGGCGGAGTCGGCGCTGGTGATGAAGAAGGTCATCACCAGGAGCACCGCGACCACGCTGGTGACTCCGCCCAGCGGCAGTGACCTGAGCATCGAGAAGAGCGAGGCCTCGGCCCCCTGCGGGATGGTGCCGACCAGGTCGGCGGAGCCGGTGGCGTCCAGCCGGATCGCGGTGCCGCCCATGACGCAGAACCAGATCACCGTGGCCCCGCTGGGCACCAGCAGCACGCCGAGCAGGAACTGCCGGACGGTGCGGCCGCGCGAGATCCGGGCGATGAAGGTGCCGACGAAGGGTGCCCAGGAGAGCCACCAGGCCCAGTAGAAGATCGTCCAGGAGCCGAGCCACTTCTCGTCCGTGAAGGCCCCGGTCTGGCTGGCCATGGTGGTCAGGTCCGTCAGGTAGCCGCCGACGGTGGAGGGGATGGCGTCAAGCACGTAGACCGAGGGGCCGAAGACGAAGACGAAGAGCATGATCACGCAGGCCAGCACCACGTTGGCGGTGGAGAGCCACTTGACGCCCTTGTGCACCCCGGAGAAGGCCGAGAGCACGAAGGCGGCGGTCAGCGAGCCGATGATGACCAGCTGGACGTTCTGGGTCGAGCGGATCGAGGTGATGAAGCCGAGCCCGTCCGCCACCTGTAGCGCGCCCAGGCCCAGGCTGGTGGCCGAGCCGAAGACGGTGGCGAAGACGGCCAGCAGGTCGATCGCCTTGCCGGGCCGGCCGTTGGCCCCGCGCTCGCCGATCAGCGGTACGAACGCGGCGCTGATCCGGTTGCCCCGGCCCTTGCGGAAGGTGGTGTACGCGAGGGCCAGGCCGCCCACGGCGTAGATCGCCCAGGGGTGCAGCGTCCAGTGGAAGAGCGAGAACTCCAGCGCCTGCTGGGCGGCGGCCGCCGTCTGCGGGTCGAGCCCGGAGCCGGGCTGCGGGGCGGCGTACAGCTGGAGCGGCTCGCCGACGCCGTAGAACATCAGGCCGATGCCCATGCCAGCGCTGAACATCATGGCGATCCAGGCCAGGGTGGAGAATTCCGGCTCCTCGTCGTCCCGGCCGAGCCGGATCCGGCCGAAGCGGCTGAGGGCGAGGAGCACGGTGAGCACCAGGAAGACGTCGGCGGCGACCACGAAGAGCCAGCCGAAGTTGTGCAGCACCCAGCCGAGCGCGTTGCCGGAGGTGCGCCCCAGCGACTCCTTGGCGAAGACGCCCCAGGCGACCACCCCGAGCACCAGCACGGCGCTGACCCCGAAGACCACCCGGTCGGTGGGCAGGGTCGCGTGCGGGTCTTCCGGCGGCGCTGCGGCCGGGGCGGCGGGCTGGCTGCTCAACGGGGCTCCAGACTCTGACGGCCCGCCGGACGGGCGCTGACGACATAGAGGGGATGTCCTGTATGTCGTACTATGCGCAGTCAGTTCTGCCGGGCGAGGAAGGCGCGCAGGGCGGTCAGCAGTTCGGCCCGGCGCTCGGTCAGGACCAGGTGGCCCGAGGGCAGTTCGAGCAGCTCGGCGCCGGGGACGGTGGCGGCGAGCAGCCGGTGCTGGGCGGGGGCGACCAGGGCGTCGGCGGTGGGGCTGACCACCAGGGTGGGCATGGTCAGGTGGGGCAGATCCGGCCGGACGTCCACCTCGGCGGCGAGCTCGAACTGCTGGCGGAATCCGGGCGGGGTGGTGACGAGCATCAGCTTGGCCAGTGCCACCAGGTCGGCGTCGGCCTGGGTGTTGAGCCAGTCGGGGCTGAGCAGCAGCGGGAGGGTCAGCTTGGCCTGCAGCAGCGGGTCGAGCCGCTGGGCCGTCAGCAGGCAGTCGGTCAGCAGTCGCAGGTGCGGGGTGGTGTGGGCGAGCCCGGCCACCAGGGTCAGCGAGCGGACCAGGCCGGGGTGGCGGCGCGCGGCCCGGACGGCGACGGCGGCGCCGAGCGAGAAGCCGACCAGGTCGAAGCGGGTCTGCCCCTCCTCGACGGCGGCGGCCACCAGCCGGTCCGCCAGGTCGTCCAGCCGGAGCTCGCCGGGCTCGGCCGGGGTGCGGCCCGAGCCGGGGAAGTCCGGGGCGATCACGGTGTGCCGCTCGGCCAGCGGCAGGATGAAGGTGCCCCAGTTGAGCTCGGCGCCACCGCCCCCGCCGTGCGCGAGGACGAGGCCGGGGCCGGTGCCGCGGACGATCCGGGCGAGCGGCCGGGGCTGGGCGAGGGTCTCGGGCATGGGTGATCCTTCGCGGCTGGGAGACGGCTGGGAGACGGCTGGGGGCGACTGGGGAGATGACTGGGGGATGACGGGCGAGATGATCCGACGATCATGACGGCACGGTGGCGACTCCGTGTCAAGGCTCGCCGTTTGCCGGACGGAAGATAGGGGGTACCCCTACGATCCTGTCCATGTCAGCCTGCTCGGGCTGCGCCCTCGCACCGAACGGAGCTCCGTGGTGAACGAGTTCGAGTACGACCGTCGTCGGCGTCGGCAGTGGCTGGCCGGGGAGGCCAGGGCGGAGGGGGTCGAGCGGCGGACGCTGCTGCGGATGATGGCCGCCGCGGGCGTGCTCGCCGCGCCCGCCGTGGTCGGCTCCGGCAGGGCCTTCGCGGCGGCCGGCAGTCCGGTGCCGGGCATCGTCAAGCCGCTGCCGCCCGAGTGGTTCGTGCCGCGCGGCACCAACGCCGAGATGCGCTGGGACGCTCTCCCCCGCGAGGAGTTCCACGTCCCGGTCGAGCGGTTCTTCGTCCGCAACCACACCAGCACGCCGCTGGTCGACGGAGCCGGCTGGCGGCTGCGGCTCTTCGGCACCGGACTGCGCGGCGGTGAGGTCTCCTTCGACCTCGACCAGCTGCGGCGCCTGCCGAGCACCAGCACCACCGCGATCGTCGAGTGCGCCGGCAACGGCCGCAGCTTCTACACCAGCCAGCAGCACCAGAGCGTGCCCGGCACCCCCTGGACCCTCGGCGGCGTCGGCTCGGCCCGCTGGCGCGGCGTACGGCTGGCCGAGCTGCTGCGCCGGGCCGGCCTCGGCTGGGACGCCGTGGACGTGATGCCCACCGGGCTCGACCCGGAGTACGTGGCGGCCGACGGCACCGTGCTCGGCCACGTCCGGCGCCCGCTGCCGATCGCCAAGGCGCTGGACGACGCGCTGCTCGCGTACGAGATGAACGGCGAGCCGCTGACCCCCGACCACGGCGCGCCGGTGCGCCTGGTGGTGCCCGGCTGGGTCGGGGTCGCCTCGATCAAGTGGGTCGGCAGCCTCGAGGTCTCCGCACAGCCGCTCTACTCGCCGTGGAACACCGACTTCTACCGCCTCTTCGGCCCCGACTACCCGGCCGGCGGCTCGGCGCCGCTGGCCGAGCAGGTGGTGAAGAGCGCCTTCGAGCTCGCGGCCGGCGCCGAGCTGGCGCGCGGCCGGCAGCACCGGCTGCACGGGCGCTCCTGGTCCGGCTCCGCCGCGGTCCGCGAGGTGGAGATCTCCACCGACGGCGGGACGCACTGGCTCCGCGCCCACCTGCGGGACACCCCCAGGGCCGGCACCTGGACCAGGTGGAGCTTCGACTGGCGCCCCGAGACGGCCGGTCCGTACGAGCTGCGGGCGCGGGCGACGGACCGTCAGGGCAACACCCAGCCCGTCACCGCCGTCTTCAACCGCGAGGGCTACCTGTTCGGCGCGGTGGTGGCGCACCCGGTCACGGTGGTCTGAGGCGGGCGCCGGTCACCCCGCGTGCACACGGGTTCGCAGCGGGGTACCCGGCCCGTATCATTGACAGGTGACCAAGGTTGACCTGTCACCACGGCCGGTCGAGGCGATGTCGCCCCGTCAGCTCGAACGCCGAAGGGCCCTGATCGCCGCCGCACTGGCGTTGGTGACCGAGACCGGGGTCGAGAGACTCCAGATGAAACAGGTCTGCGAACGCTCCGGCGTCGCACTCGGAACGGCCTACCGCTACTTCTCCTCCAAGGACCACCTGCTCGCGGCGGCGATCGCCGACTGGCACCGGCTGCTGCTCACCGACCTGACGGCCGATCTGCGGCACCCGAGGGCGGAGCTGAGCGAGACCGACCGGGCCGTGCGGTTCGTCCGGCGCGGGATGCGGGCCTACCAGCGGCAGCCGCAGTTCGCCCGGCTGCGGGTGGCAGTCTCGGCCTCCACCGATCCGTTCGCCAGCGAGGCGCTGCAGACCATGGCCCGGGCCGACGACGCCGCGCTCGGCACCGTGATGGGCCGCCTGCCCCCGGCCGGCGGTGAGCTGGTGCGGCAGATCGTCGGCCACGCCTGGCAGGGCGAGCTGACGGCCTGGGTCACCGGCCGCACCACGCTGGACGACGCGCGGCGTCGCCTGGAGGACGTGGTGCGGCTGGTGCTCGCGCCGTACGACTCCCGGTGACCGCCTCCTGGCCGCCGTGCTACTGGTTGCCGTGGGCGTCCGGGTTCAGCAGGGTGTTGGCGGTCAGGGCCGCCGCGACGGCGAGCGAGCGCAGCGGCTCGGGCAGCGGGAAGAGGAACTGCACGTAGTAGTGGTCGCCGCCGCCGAGCGCACTGAGCGTCAGGCCCAGGCCGTCCCGGGCGATCCGGCCGACCTCGATGCCGTTGTGGTCGGAGATCGTGAAGGTGAACGCGTACCAGCCGTCCGCCCGCAGACGGCCGACCACCTGGCCGCCCGCCACCAGGTCGAAGCTGATGTGCCCGACCACCTGCTGCTGGACGATCTCGCCGACCGGCGTGCCGTCCGGCCTGGCCACCGTCACCTTGGCCTTGACCACCTTGGTGCCCCGGCCGAGCACCAGGAAGGGCACCCCGGCGGCGTCCCGGATCTCGAACTGCCGGGAGAGGTACTTGTCCATGGTGCTCATGAACCGCAGCGCCTTGCGGGCGCCGTTCTGGCCGGTCTCGGCGACCGAGCCGACCGGGGCGCCGGTGGTGGCGTCCAGGATGTCGTAGGTGGTGGTGATGTCCACCCACTTGAAGTTCTGGTCCACCGCCAGGGCCGGGGCGCCGAGCAGCGCCTCGGGGCCGAGCGGCGGCTGCTGGAACTGCCGGGGCGCCTGAGGCTGGTGCGGGGCCTGCGGTTGGTGAGCCGCCTGCGACTGGTGGGGGAGCGGCGGTGCGGCCGGGTGGCGCTGGGCCTGCTCCGTCCAGGCCGTGCCGTCCCACCAGCGGAGATCGGGGCCGTTGAAGGGGTCCTGGTACCAGCCTGGTGCTGCCGTCTGCGTCACGGTGCCGAGCCTACCCCGGGCCGTTCGCGGGCCTACGGCCGTCTCTCCCGCAGCAGCGCCTCCTGGACGGCGGAGGCGACCAACTCGCCGTCGAGGTTGTAGAACTCACCGAGCGCCAGGCCACGGCCGTCGGAGGCCGAGGGGCTGCGCTGGGCGAAGAGCAGCCAGTCGTCGGCCCGGAAGGGGCGGTGGAACCACATCGCGTGGTCGAGCGAGGCGAGCAGGACGGTGGGAGTCTCGCGGCGCTGGACGGGGTGCGGCTGGCGGTGCAGCGCGGTGGTGGCGGCCAGGGTGAGGTCGGAGAGGTAGGTGAGTGCGCAGACCTGGATCAGGCCGTCCTCCGGCGGGAGCGGGCTGCCGGTCCGGAGCCAGACGAACTGCTGCGGCACGCCCGGGATCTCGGCCGGGAGACCGGGGGTGTCCGGCGGGATGAAGCGCATCTCCATGTTGCGGAAGAGGGCGTACTTGGCGTACCCCTCCGGGTCCGCCTCGGCCCAGGCCGGCAGCGGGTCGGGCAGCTCGTCCGGCTCCGGCACGGGGGGCATGGTGCGCTGGCGCTCGGGAGTCTCCTCGGCGACCTTGAAGGAGGCGGAGAGGGTGAAGATCACCTCGCCGCGCTGGACCGCCGTCACCCGGCGGGTGGCGTAGGAGCGGCCGTCGCGGACGCGGTCCACCTCGTACTCGATGGGCCGCTCCGGGTTGCCGGGCCGGACGAAGTAGCTGTGCAGCGAGTGCACGTGCCGCTCGGCGCCGACGGTGCGCCCGGCGGCGGTGAGCGCCTGGGCGGCGACCTGGCCGCCGAAGGCCCGCATCGGGGCCCCGGCGTGACAGCGGCCACGGAACAGGTTCTCGTCCAGCTGCTCGATCCGCAGCAGCGCGGCGAAGGCCCCGTCGGGGTCCGGGGTGGCGGTGTCCTGGCTGATGGCGTCTGTCACCAGCCCATAGTGGCAGACGCTGTCAGCTCGGCGGCACGAGGGGGTAACGCTCGTTAACTGGAACGCGTTCCAGTTGCGAATGCAGGTGCGAATGCAGCTGCGGGTGAAGCTACGGATCCGGCGGTCACACCGGGACGCCGTCGTCCTCGGCGCGGTGCGGGGCGGCGGGCTTGGCGGGCAGCTCGGGGACCAGCAGGTCGGCGCCCCGGGGCGTGGCGGCCACGGCGCGCCACCAGAGCTGGAGCGCGGGCGGGTGGGCGGGCTCGAAGGGCAGGCCGGGGCGGGGCACGGCCAGCTCGGCGGCCAGCGCCTGGGCGGCGGCCAGCGAGCGCTCGGCCGGCTCCTCCCAGGGGTGCGGGGCGAGGTTGAAGGTGGCCCAGTGCACCGGCAGCATGACCCGCCCGTCGAGGTCGAGATGGGCGCGGACGCCCTCCTCGGGCGTCATGTGCACCTCGGGCCAGAACTCGCTGTACGCGCCGACCTGCATCATCGTCGCGTCGAAGGGCCCGAGCCGGCGGCCGATCTCGGCGAAGCCGGGGAAGTAGCCGGTGTCCCCGCTGTGGTAGACCCGGTGCTCGGGCCCGGCCACCACCCAGGAGGCCCAGAGCAGGTGCGGGCTGGTACGCGGCCCGCGGCTGCAGTAGTGCCGGGCCGGGGTCGCGGTCAGGGTCAGCCCCGCGACCTGCTCCGACTCCCACCAGTCCAGCTCGACGATCCGGGCCGGGGCCACGCCCCAGTGCTCCAGGTGCGCGCCGACCCCGAGCGGGACGGCGAAGACCGTGCCCGGCGCGTCCAGGGCGCGGATGGTCGGCATGTCGAGGTGGTCGTAGTGGTCGTGCGAGATCACCACCACGTCCACCGGCCCGAGCTCGGCCAGGCCGAGCGGCACCGGGTGCAGCCGCTTGGGCCCCGTCCACCCGAACGGCGAGCAGCGCTCGCTCCAGACCGGGTCGAAGAGCACCCGGCGCCCGTCCAGCTCGGCCAGCACGGTGGCGTGCCCGAGCCAGGTGAGCCGCAGGCCGGAGGCGGGCGGCTGGGCCAGGTCGAGGGGGCTGGGCCGGTGCAGCGGCACGGCGGCGGCGGGCAGGCGGCGGGTGCGGTTGGAGGTGAGCTGGGCGCGGGTGATCTCCAGCGGGGTGCGCTGGTAGACCAGCCGCCTGGTCGGCACCGGGTTCTGGAAGCCGCCGTCGGCGAAGTGCGGGGAGGAGAGGATGCGGGCCAGGCGCTCGCCCTTGGGCTCGGCGCCGAAGGCCTCGGTGCGCACGCGGTGCCAGGCGGCCCGGTGCCAGGGGGTGCGCGGCAGGTCGAGGGCCGCGCCCGGGGGAGTCGGTGAGGTGGTCGACGAGCTCCAGGGGCGAGGACTGGGCACGGAACCTCCAGGGACTGTCCGCATCGACGCGTACGGCAGTGCGCGGGTGCCCGCACTGCCGTACGACAACCATCTCAACGGGACATTACCGGCCTGGCCCGGCCCGGACGCGGTGAATACCGGCGGGTCGCGCCGATCAGTGGGCCGGTCGGGTGGGCCGGGGCCGCGGCGGGGTGATCAGGCCGCGTAGAAACGGGTGATCGTCTCGGCCACGCAGTGCGGCTTGGCACCGCCCTCGCTGGTGATCGTGTACCGGACCAGAGCCTGCACCCCACCGGGAACTTCGCTCGCCGAGAGCAGCTCGGCGGTGGCCCGGACGGCGGTGCCGACCGGGACGGGGGCGGGGAAGCGGACCTTCTCCGAGCCGTAGTTGAGCGCCATCCGCACGCCCTCCACCGCGTAGCACTCCTTGGCCAGCACCGGGATCAGCGACAGTGTCAGGTAGCCGTGCGCGATGGTGCCGCCGAACTGGCTCTCCTTCGCCCGCTCCGGGTCGACGTGGATCCACTGGTGGTCGCCGGTGGCCTCGGCGAAGAGGTCGACCCGGTGCTGGTCGACGGTGTGCCACTGGCTGGTGCCCAGCTCGGTGCCGACGGCGGCGGTCAGCTCGGCGAGGGAGGCGAAGGTCGTCACGCGTGCTCCTGTGGGGGTGCTCCGGGTCATCGGCTCAGCAGCGTATGCCTACCGGGGAGTACCTGTGCAGGGGGCATCCCGATCTAGCGGGTCACCGCCCGGCCGGCCGGGAGGAGGCGGCGGCCGCTGAGCAGCTCGGGGGTGAGCAGGACGAAGAGCGGCGGCCGGCCGTCCACCCAGGGGCTGGGGCCGGTCCGCAGCAGGTGCTCGTACAGGGCGGGGTCGCGCACCACCTCGGCCTGGCCGTGCACCAGCACGCTCCAGCCGGTCCGGGTGGCCGGATCGAGCTGGTCGGCCTGGAAGGCGGCCACCGTGCCGTCCAGCGCCCTGGTGACGGTGCTGCCCTCGCGCAGGGCGAGGACCAGCCGCCCGTCCGCCCCCACCGCGAAGGCGACCGGCAGCACGGCGGGCAGCGCGTGCTCGGTGTACACCACACGCCCCACCGGCACCGTCCGGAGCAGGCTCAGGCACTGCGCCTCGCTCAGGGTGTCCACACGGTCGTCACGGTCCATGTGATCGATGGTGCCCCGCCCCGCCGGGCGCCAACAGGGCCCATGGTCCCCATCACAGGCCGGTCGCGCCGGGCCGTTGGTCCCCCGCCGTGCGCTCGGCGCGCCCGCCGGACGGGTGGAGTTGCCCGCAGCCGGGAATCAGCGGCGCCCGGCAGCGATACGTTGTCCGCCGTACGGGGCAGAGCGCTCCGGGCGGTCGGTGGGGTGGGAGGGGCGGGTGCGGATGAGCGGCGGCATCGAGCTGGTGGTGATCGGGGCGGACGGCGGGCCGGAGCGGGGGTACGCCGGCTCGGCCCTGGCGGCGGCGGGCGCGCGGCTGTTCGCCGACACCCTCCCGGGCCGGACCTTCGACGCGGGCTGCCGCGTCACCCTGGTGCCGCCCGACGCGGACGCCAACGCCATGCTCACCGCGCTGCGCGCCGCCGCCCAGCGGCCGGCCCGCTGGCTGGTGGTCTGCCTGCTCGGCCAGCTCACCGCCGACCCGCGCGGCAGACGCCTGGCCCTGGTCACCGCCGGCTCCACCCCCGACAACGCCTACCGGCGCGGCCTGGCCTGGGACTGGGTGGTCAGCACGATGGTGCACGGCGGCCAGGAGGAGACCCTCCTGCTGCTCGACACCGTGGCCGACCGGGACACCTGGTCCGCCCTGGAGCGCACCGGCGAGGACGGCGCGGGCGAACTGCTCGCCCACTCCCGGGTGCCGCTCTGGGGCCGGCTCGGCCGCTACAGCGCCGGTCGGCGCGGCCGGGACGCCGTACTGCCGGGCGGAGCGGGCTCTTTCAGCCAGGCGCTGGCCCAGGTGCTCGAGCACGGCGTGCCCGGCGCGCCCGCCGCAGTGGGCCCGGGCGAGCTCCAGGGGGCCGTCTCGGCCGCACTCGGCGAGGGCGCCGACGGAGCCTGGTTGCTGACACCTGGTGAGAACGGGCGCCTTCTGATGCGCAATCGGGCCTCGGTGCGCGGTGCATTGGCCGGATTGTCGCTTTCGGAGGAGCTCTTGGCAGTTCTGTGGCGCGAAAGTGCCCCAACCGATCCGCCGTCCGCGTAAGGTCAGGGGGCTCGAGGTGTTGCCGGGGCGTGCTGGGTTGGCGAAGAATCGCCGCCCCGGCCGGCCAGGCGAGCAGGGCGTGGTTTCGGCGGGGCGGCGGATTCCGGGCGGATTCCTCCGGCGGTTTCTCTGACGGTACGGCCACGGCTCACGGCGCGTTGCCGGGAGTTGGTGCGGCCGTGATGAGGTGGGGCGATGCGGCAGCGCGGAATTGTGGTGCGCCCTGGGGTTCTTGGGGCCTGCGGGGTGATCCTCCTGGCATTCCTGACGTCCTGCGCGGCAGCCACCCCCGGCGCCGACCGCGTCGCGGGCTCCGGCACCCTGGCCGCCCCCGCCACCCCGCCACCCGGCGCCGGCGGCACGGCCCTCCCCCCGACGGACGGGCCGGAAGGCGCGGTCGGCCGACTGGCGCTGGCGGTCTATCAGGACTGGTGGAACACCAAGGTCGCGGTTTTCGGCAGCACCGACGCGAACACCGATCAACTGGGCGTCGATTCCACCGGCAAGGCCTTCGCGGACTCGATCGCCACCGTACGCCAACTCCGGGCCGCCAAAATGGTGATGACTGGAACACCCCGGACTTCTCCGGTGGTCAAGCAACTCGATCTGGCGGCGAAACCGGCCACCGCGACGATCGAGGACTGCCTGGACGTGTCCGGCTGGCACCAGGCCGATGCGGCGACCAGGGTGGTCAAGGATCCGCCGCAGCGGTTGAATCGATATCTTTCCGTGGTCAAACTCCGTCAGACCGAAGCAAGTTGGATCGTCGTGGACGTCACCCGTGAGGTGGGGAAGACATGCTGAGGACACTGTGGCGGCTGGGGACCGCGACCGCGCTGGCCATCGGCCTCGCCGTCGCGCTCGTCCCGGCCGCGTCGGCCGACCCGACGCCCGCCCCGAGCGGCACCGTCACCGACTGCGCGAACCAGTACATCTGCATCGTCGTCACCGA
Source organism: Kitasatospora sp. NPDC002227 (assembly GCF_040296285.1). Lineage (NCBI taxonomy): Bacteria > Bacillati > Actinomycetota > Actinomycetes > Kitasatosporales > Streptomycetaceae > Kitasatospora > Kitasatospora sp. NPDC002227. The sequence goes on along the minus strand of NZ_JBEOWY010000023.1, from coordinate 16,453 downwards.
GCCCGGCAGCGACCCGAGCCCGGGCGGCGGTGGCACCGGCACCGGCACCGGCGGTGGCGGGGTGCAGATGTGCGAGTGGAACGGCAAGCAGTGGCCCTGCTCGGACAAGGACCTGGGGTGGTTCGACACCGACGACGGCTGCTACTACCGGCAGTCCGAGCCGCTGCCACTGCCGGGCGCCCCGGAGTGGGAGGGCCACGACCCGTCGGCCGGCGGATCGGTGTACGACATCAACTGCCCGCAGACCGGCGGTGGGTTCACCTCGCGCGGCCCGAAGTTCCTGCCCCAGCCGCCCAAGGGCACACCCCCCACCCACACCGTCTACGAGGCGGCGAAGTCCGTCGCCGACGAGATGGGGGTCGAGCAGCCGGTGCTGCACGCGGCACCGGCGGACGCGGCGGTGGTGGGTGCTCCGGTCTGGCTCTGGTTCGACCGGACCACGGGCACCGGTGGGGACACCGGCACGGAGACCAAGACGGTCTCCCGCTGGGGGTACTCCATCACGGCCGTCGCGACGATCACCGGCGTGCACTGGAACCTGGGGAAGAAGTCGGAGAGCGTGGACTGCACGGGTGCCGGCACCCCGTTCGGCCACGGCGCGACCCACTCCGACTGCACCTACACCTACCGGCAGTCCTCCGCGCTCGAGCCCAACACCTCCTACTACCTCACCGCCACGATCACCTGGCGGGTCACCGCCCACCTGGCCGGGAGCACCGCGGACCTCATCACCCCCTTCCCGAAGTCGGCGTCCAGCCTCAACCCGCTGCCGCTGCGGGTCGGTGAGGTGCAGGTGCTCAACAACTGATCGTCCGTTCTTCGATCGACTTGCCGGCGGCATCCCCCGTAGCCCGTCGGTGTCCCCCGTACGAAAGGCCGAAGCCCGGTGGAGAACCGAACCTTCCCGTCGCCGAGCGCCGGCAGCGCCACGCTCGCGCCCGAGCCGGTGCGGCCCGCCCCGCACGCTCCCTCGCGTGCCCTGCGGGCGCGCCGCCGCCGGCCCGCCGTGCTGGCGATGGCGGTGGCGCTGATCTCGGCGGGCGGGCTGGGCGGGGCGGTGCTGTACAACAGCACCGGCCAGCGGATCGCCGTGCTGGCGCTGGCCCGGGACGTGCCGACGGGGCAGGCGATCACGGCCGGGGACTTGGTGGTGGCGCGGATCGCAGGTGACCCGGCGCTGCACCCGCTGGACGCCCGGGACAGCGGGCGGGCGATCGGGCTTCGGGCCACCACGGACCTGCACCGGGGCTCGCTGCTGGTCAACAGCGACCTCTCGGCGGCGCCGCTGGTCGGACCGGGCCAGCTGACGGTGGGTCTGGCGGCCAAGGGCTCCCAGCTGCCCGCGACCAGGCTGGCCGCCGGGATCCGGGTGGTGATCGTCTCGACCCAGGACAGCTCCGGCGCCACCGGCGGTACGACCCGCACCCCCGAGACGATGACCGCCACCGTGGTGACCGTCGGCCGGTCCGGCTCGGACGGCGGCGCGGTGGTGGACGTGGCGGTGGACGCATCGGACGGCGCCCGGCTGGCCGGCTGGGTGGCGGCCGGGCGGTTCCAGGTGCTGCTCGCGCCGCGCGGCGCGGCCGGCGGGGCCCCCGCCCCGGCCGCGGCGCCCTCGGCCTCCGCCTCGGCCGGGGGTGGGGCCTGATGGCGGTGATCGCGGTGGTCGGCGGGCCCGGCGCCCCCGGCGCCACCACGACCGCCCTCGCCCTGCTGCTCGCCTGGCCGCTGCAGCCGGGCCGCCGGCTGCTGCTCGTGGAGTGCGACCCGGACGGGGGCGCGGTGCTGGCCGGCGCCCTGGAGGGCCGGGTGGAGGCGGTGTACGGCCTGCGCAACCTGGCCGTGGCGGACCGGCGGGGGCTGCTCGCCCAGACCATCTGGGAGCAGCTGATCGACCTCTCGCCCGAGGGCAACGGCGAGCGGCTGCTGCTGCCCGGCCTGACCGACCCGGCGCAGGCGCCGGGCCTGGCGTACACCTGGGAGCCGCTGGTGGAGGCGCTGCACGCGCTGGAGCCGCAGGGCTACGACGTGCTGCTCGACCTCGGGCGCTCCGGGGCGAGCGGGCCCGGCGCGGTGCTGGCCCGGCGGGCGGACGCGGTGGCCGTCACGGTGCGCTCCACGCTGCGCGGGCTGAGCGCGGCGCGGCCGCGGCTGGCGGCGCTGCACGAGGACTTGGCGCAGCACGGCACGGGGGCGGACGCCCTCGGGCTGCTGCTGGTCGCGGAGGGGCCGTACCCGGCGGCGGAGGTGTCCCGGCAGTTCGGGCTGCCCGCGCTGGGGCTGCTGCCGTACGCGCCCCGGACGGCGCGGGTGCTCTCCGACGGCGGGGACACCACGGACCGGCGGTTCGTGCGCTCGGAGCTGATGCGGACGGCCCGGACGGCCGCCGACCAGCTGCAGCTGCTGGTGCGGCGCCGCCGCCAGCGGCTGGCCCCGGCCCAGCAGGGCCCGGCCGCCGGCCCGGCGCCGAGCGCCCCGGTCGCGCCGATACCCGAGCCGCCGCAGGCCGCGGCCTTCGACGGCGACAGCGGATTCCCGGTGGAGCCGCACCCCTTGGCGTACCCGCAGCCGGGCGGTCAGCCGTACTCCGGGTACGGCGCGCCGCAGCCCGCCGAGGGCTACCCGGGCAGCGCCGGGGGCGCGTACCCCGCGCCGCACGCGGGGCAGCCGAATCCGTACGCCCAGCCGGGCCCGTTCGCACCTGGTCCGTTCACACCGGGGCCGGTCACGCCGGGCCCCGTCGCGCCGAGCGCGTACCCCGCTCCGCGCGCCCCGCAGCCCGCCGCGCCCGCGCCGTTCCCGGCACCGGCCCAGGACGACCCGGCCGGGCAGAGCGGGCCGGAGATCACGTACGGGGAGGTGCTCCGTGCGCGGTAGCCCGCTGCACCAGCGACCGCCGCAGACCGACCCCGCGGCCCTGCCGTGGGCGCCCGGCGGCCATCCCATCGGCCAACCAGCCGGTCAGGTGCCGGAGTTCACCCCCGGGCCGGTCAAGGCCGTGCCCGCGCTGCAGCCGGTGGGCGTGCGCCCCGCCGTGGACCAGCAGGTGGCCCGGGAGCTCAAGCGGCAGGTGGCCGCCGAGCTGCACCAGCAGCTCTCCCGGGTGGCCGACGGCTCGGGCCTGGAGGAGGACCGGGCAACCCGCCGCCAGCGGGGGCGGGCGCTGATCGAGGAGGCGGTGGCCCGCTGGTCCGACGCCTACGCCCAGACCCACGGCATCCCGCCCACCCGGGAGCAGGACCGGGCGCTCGCCGAGGCCGTCTTCGACCTGCTCTTCCGGGCCGGGCGGCTCCAGCCGTACCTGGACGACCCCGAGGTCGAGAACATCCTGATCAACGGCTGCGACGACGTGTGGATCTCCCGGGTGCACCAGCCCCTGCGCCAGGTGCCGCCGGTGGCCGACACCGACGAGGAGCTGATCGAGCTGCTGCAGGACCTCGCCCGCCAGCACGGCGGCGGCGAGCGCAGCCTCTCCACCGCCAGCCCCACGCTGGCGCTGCGCCTGGAGGGCGGCATGCGCCTGCAGGCGCTCACCGAGGTGACACCGCGCCCGTACGTGGCGATCCGCCGCCACCGGGTGGCCTCCGCGACGCTGACCGACCTGGTCGGGCTCGGCACCCTGGACACCACGCTCGCCGCCTTCCTGGCCGCCGCCATCCGGGCCCGGAAGAACGTGATGATCACCGGTACCCAGGGCGTCGGCAAGACCAGCCTGCTGCGCGCGATGGCCGCCGAGATCCCGCCGGACGAGCGGATCGGCACCCTGGAGTCGGAGTTCGAGCTCTGGCTGCACACCCTGGGCCACCTGCGCCAGGTGGTGCCGATGGAGGCCCGCGAGGGCAACGGCGAGCGGGTGGACGGCCGTGCGGCGGGGGAGCTGACGATCGGCGAGCTCATCCCGGCCGCGCTGCGGATGACGCTCTCGCGGATCATCGTCGGCGAGGTGCGCTCCAGCGAGGTGGTGCCGATGCTGCGGGTGATGACCAACGGCGAGGGCGGCTCGATGTGCACCCTGCACGCCCGCGCCCCGCACATGGTGGTCGACCGCATCGCCGAGCTCTGCCTGGAGTACGGCGCGCACATGACCGACAGCCTGGCCTACCGGCTGACCGCCAACGCCGTCGACCTCATCGTGCACGTCGCGATGGTGGACGAGACGGCCGTCGGCGGGCGGCGCCACCGCTTCGTCTCGCACGTCCTGGAGGTCACCGGCCTCGGCGAGAACGGCCGCCCCGCGCTCAACACCGTCTTCGGCCCCCGGCCCGAGATCGGCGAGCCGCGCGCGGTGCCGCAGACCCCGCCGCAGTGCCTGGACGACCTGCGCCGGACCGGCTTCGACGCGGGCAGACTCCAATCCCCGTACGGGAGTTGGACGGCGCCGCTGGCCCTGCGGATCGGGGGCCGCTGATGCTGCTGTTCGTGCTCTGCGGCCTGCTGCTCTGCGGCGGCCTGGCCGCGCTGGTGCACTGGCTGGTCGGCAGCGACGCGGTCGAGGAGGACCGCAACCCGCTGGCCGGCCGCGCCCACACCCTCTGGTACGGCGCGCCCGGCACCGCCTCGCCCGGGATGGTGCGGCTGCGGCGGGCGCAGGTGGTCGCCGCGCTGACCGGCGGCCCGCTGGCCTGGCTGTTCACCGGGGTGCCGCTCACCGTGCTGCTGGTGCCGCTGGCGGTCTTCGGGCTGCCCTGGCTGTTCGACGCGACCCGCTCCGACACCCGCCGGATCGAACGCCTCGAGGCGCTCGCCGAGTGGACCCAGCGCCTCGCCGACGTGCTGTTGCTGGGCGTCGGGCTCAACCAGGCGATCCTGACCAGCCGGCGGACGGCCCCGCCCGCGCTGGACGCCGAAATCGCCGAGCTGGCCTCACGGTTGCAGTCCCGCTGGCGCCCCGAGGACGCACTGCGGGGCTTCGCCGACGCGCTGGCCGACGCCACCTCCGACAAGGTGCTGGCCGCCCTGGTGCTGCGGGCCGGCGACAGCGGCCCGGGCCTGGCCCGGGCGCTGGCCGACATGGCCGAATCCGTCCGCGAGGAGGTGCGCCAGCGGCGCTCGATCGAGGCCGACCGGGCCAAGCACCGGGCGACGGTGCGCTGGCTGGTCGGGATCATCCTGCTGGTGATCGTGATCGGCATGTTCAACCCCGACTACACCGAGCCGTACGGCAGTTACACCGGCCAGGTGGTGCTCGGCGGGGTGACGGCCGGGTTCGTCGGGGTGATCGCCTGGATGCGCTCGCTGGCCAGCCACAAGCCGATGCCCCGGCTGCTCGAGCCGGACCGGCGGAGCAAGGCCGGCCCGTCGGCCGCCTCGGCAGCCGCAGCCGCTCCGGCCGAGGAGCAGCCGGAGCAGCACGTGAAGGAGCTGCGATGATCTCGCCCTGGGCCGTGCTGGCCGGCGCCGTCGCGGCCGGTGGCCTCGCCCTGCTCGCCGCCGAACTCAGGCCGGCCCCGCCGGACTTGGGCCAGGCACTGGACCGGCTGCACCGTACCCCGGCCGGCCATGAGGCGGAGAGCGAGCACCGGCTGCCCTGGTACGACCGGATCGGGCGCAGCGCGCTCGGGCTGCCGGGTGCCCGGATCCCGCAGCAGCAGCTCGCGCTGATCGCCCGCACCCCGGCCCGGTTCATGGCGCAGAAGCTGCTGTTCGCCCTGATCGGGCTGCTGCTGCCCGGTTACGCGGTCGCGATGGCCGCCGTGATGGACATCCAACTCTCCTTCCTGGTCCCCGTGGTGGCGGGGCCCGGGCTGGCCCTGCTCGGCTGGCTGGTGCCGGACGCGATCGTGGCGGGGGAGGCGAAGGAGGCCCGGGCCGAGTACCTGCACGGCATCGCCGCCTTCCTCGAACTCGTCGCCCTGGAGCGGGCGGCCGACTGCGGCCCGGCCGAGGCACTGCGGCGGGCCGCCGCGGTGGGCCGGGGCACCGTCTTCCGCCGCATCCGGGACGCCCTGGAGCGGGCCGCCACCGACCGGCTGCCGCCCTGGGACGGCCTGGAGGCGCTCGCGGAGGAGCTCGGGCTCACCCCGCTGCAGGACGTCGCCGACATCATGCGCCTGTCCGGCACCGACGGTGCGGCCGTCTACGACACCCTCCGGGCCCGGGCCAAGGGCCTGCGCGGCGAACTGCTCGCGGCGGACCTGGCCCAGGCCAACGTGGACAGCGAACGGATGGTGGCGCCCGGCACCATGCTCACCATGCTGATGACCGTCCTGATCGTCTTCCCGGCCCTCTTCAAGATGTTCAGCGCCACCTGACCCACCGTCACCCCACCCCCCCGTCACCCCCTGAGGAAGCTGCATGAACCGGATCCGTACCCAGCTCGCGGCCCAGCTGACACTGCTGCTCGCCGCGCTGCTGCTCCCCCTGCAGTTCGCCGCCCCGCTGGTGCAGCGCCGGATCGGCCGGGTGCGGGCGGCCCGGCAGGGCGGTGACCGGGGCGCGATCAGCATCGAACTCGCCCTCGCCATCGTCGCCCTGGTGATAGTCGCGATCGGCGTGGTGGCCGCGCTGCGGGTGCTGGGCAAGAACGTGACCGACCAGGTCACCCAGCTGCCGACCGCCCCGCCCTCGCCGTGACGGGAGTGCTCCGCAGCGGGCTCCGGGCCGCGTGGCGGCGGTCCGGCCCGGCGGACCGGGGGGCGATGGCCGTGAGCCTGGCCATCGTCTTCCCCGCCGTGCTGACCATGGTGCTGCTCGTGGTCCAGGCCTCGCTCTGGTGGTACGCCGCCCAGGTCGCGCTCAGCGCGGCCCGCGAGGGCGCGGACGCCGGGCGGGTGCAGGGCGGCAGCGCGGACCTCGCGAGCTGGCGGGCCGCGGACTTCGTCCGCCGGTTCGGCACCCTGGCCCAGCTGCAGGAGGCCAAGGGTGCCAAGTCCACCAAGGCCGTCCCGCCTGCTACGGAGAGCTTCCGGATGACCGTCACCGTACGGCCGTTGAGCCTGTTGCCGGTGATCCACCTGCCGGACATCAGCAGGTCGGTCGAGGCGCCGGTCGAGAAGTTCGTCGCCCCGGGGCAGCAGCCGTGAGGGCGCGCGGAGCCCTGGGGGGCGACCGGGGGAGCGTGGCCGTGGAGGCCGCGATCGTCGCCCCGGCGGTGGTCGTCATGGTGCTGATCGTGGTGCTCGGCGGGCGTATTCAGAGCGCGGGCGGGGTAGTTGATGCGGCAGCCCGTGCGGGTGCGCGGGCCGCCTCGCTGGAACGCGGGGGCACGCAGGCGCAGAAGGACGCGGCCAGAATTGCCGTCCAGGCGGTCCTGGCCGGTGAACACGTGGACTGCCCCGCCGAACTCGAGCCGGTCCAGGTCGGGTCGGGGCCGGACGGGTTGCAGACGGTCACCGTGGTGGTCGACTGCACGGTGCAGTTCGACCGGCTGACCCTGCGGTGGGTGCCGGGCAGTGCGAAGTTGCACGGACAGTTCACCTCGGTCGTCGACCGGCACCGGGGGACCGGTTGACCGGCAGGTGCAGTGGGCAGCAGTCGGTTGGAGGAGGGGACTTGAGGGCAAGGGCGGACCGGGGGGCGATATCGATCTTCGTGGCGCTGAGCGTCGCGGGGTTGGTGCTCGTCGCCGTCGGGGTGCTGGACGCCTGCGCCCGGCTGCGCACGGTGGAGGCGACCGACGCCCTCGCCCAGGAGGCCGCCCGGGCCGTCGGGCAGCAGCTGGACCAGGCCGCCCTGCTGGGCGGCACGTACCGGGTCGACCAGTCGGCCGCCCAGCAGGCCGCCGACGACTACCTGCACGCGCAGGACCCGACACTGACCGGCGACGTCACGTTCATCGACGACAGCACCGTCGCCGTCACGGTCAGGAAGAGCTACCGCATCTTCCTGCTCGGCAAGGACGTCCCCGTCATCAGCACCAGGACAGCCACCCTGGTGCACGGAGTCACGAAACCGGAGAACGGCTGATGGCCGCGCCGCGAGCGAAAGAAGCCAAGAACCAGCACCGCGCCGCCGACGGCGCCCCTGCCCCGGCCGCCCGCCGGCCCGTCCCGCTGCGGGGGAAGAGGCGGCGGACGGCGGGCGCGGTGGTCACCGCCGTGGCGGCTCTGGCCGCCCTGGCCGGACTGCTGGTCGGCCTGCCGGCCGTACTGCTGTACGGCACCGCCGCCGTCTCCGCGATGGGCGGCACCGACCCGGGTGGTTTCGGCCACCTGCTGACCAGCCCCGACGACGGGCGGCTGTTCCTCTGGGCCCTGGTGGCCGTGGGGTGGGTGGCCTGGCTCTGCTTCGCGGTCTCCGTGCTGATCGAGATCCCGGCGCAGCTGCGCGGCCGGATCGCCCGGCGGCTGCCCGCCTTCGGCTGGAGCCAGCGACTGGCCGCCGGCCTGGTCGGCTCGGTGCTCGCGCTGCTCCCGGTGGCGGGCTCCTCCTTCGCCGCCACCGTCGAGCGGGCCCCCGCCGTCTCCGCCCCGGCCTCGCTCGCCGCCGCGCCCCGGTACGCCGCGCTGCCCGCCGGGGCGAGTGCCGCGGCCCTGGCCCCGGCCGCCGAGCAGCACCCCGGCTACACCGTCCGGGACACCCGCCCGGCCGACAGCCTCTGGTCGATCGCCGAGCGCCAACTCGGCTCCGGCGAGCGCTGGACGGAGATCGCCAAGCTCAACAAGGGCCGGGTGATGGACGATTCGGGCACCCGGTTCGACGCGGACCGGGCGATCCAGCCCGGTTGGCAGCTGCTGATGCCCGCCGACGCCAAGCCCGACGCCGAGCACCCGGGCTCCACCGCCCCGGAGCCGCCCGCCGCGGACCCGGCACCGGCAGGCAGGCAGCAGCACCAGGTCACGGTGCACGAGGGTGACAGCCTGTCGGCCATCGCCCAGCGGGAGCTGGGCAGCGGCGAGGACTGGCCCGAGCTCTTCGAGGCCAACAAGGGCGTCACGGCGCCGGACGGCGAGAGGCTCACCGACCCGGACGTGGTGGTCCCCGGCATGGTGCTCACCGTGCCGGGCACCGCCGCGCCCGCACCGGCGCCGGCCCCGGCGCCGGCCCCCGCCTCCCCGGCGCCCGCCGAGCCCTCGGGCACGGCCGCCTCCCCGCCGCCGAGCGTGCCGCCCGCGACCGGGGCGCCGACCCAGGGGCCGGTGGTGCCGACCGCCACTGCCCCCAGTGCCCCGAAGCCCTCGGCCGGTACCGGGAGTCCGGCCCAGCAGCCGACCGGGCACCAGGGCGCGGACCACGCCCCGGCGGCGGGCAACCACGCCAAGGCCGCGCCGAGCAACGACTACACCGGCGCCCTGACCGCCTCCGCCGTCGGCGTGCTGCTCGCGGCCGTGATGATCGGCACCGTGCAGCGCCGCCGGGGCGACCAGCAGCGCGCCCGCCGCCCCCGGCACCGGATCACCCTCCCGCCCGCGCCGGTCGCCGCCTTCGAGGCCGAGCTGAAGGTCCGGCAGAGCGCCACCGGGATGGACCTGCTGGACCGGGCGCTGCGCACCATGGCCCGCAACACCGTCCGGCAGAGCAAGCGGCTGCCCGCGCTGGTCGCCGTCCGGGTGACCCCCGGCCGTACGGTCGAGCTGCACCTGGCCGCGCCCGCCGCCCCGATCGCGCCCTTCCGGGCCGCCCACGCCCCGAACGTCTGGTGGTGCCCGGAGGACTCCACCGAGCTGCTCTCGGCCGGCCAGGCCGCCAAGGCCTCCGCGCCCTACCCCGCGCTGGTCACCCTCGGCACTGCTCCGGACGGCTCCACCGTGCTCGCCGACCTGGAGACGGTGCGGCTGATGCACCTCTCCGGCCACCCGGACGACGCCCGCGACGTGCTGCGGACCCTGGCGATCGAGCTGGCCCACAGCCCGCTCGCCGACCGGCTGCACCTGCACCTGGTCGGCATCCCGGACGATCCCGCGATCAGCGGCCCGGCCGCCGAGCGGGTGCACCGCTACGACACCCTCCAGCAGGCACTGGCCGCGCTCGGCCCGCGCAGCGCCCGCGCCCGCGCCACCCTGGTGGCCGCCGGGGCGAGCAGCCCCCGGGACGCCCGCAGCCGGGGCCACGCCGACGAGTCCTGGGTGCCCGAGATCGTGCTCTCCGTCCAGCCGCCCACCGGCGACCTGCCCGCCGAGCTCGGCCGGCTGCTCGACGGCACCCCGCGCACCTGCCTGGCGGTGGTGGCCCGGGCCCCCGAGCGCGGCAGCGGCCCGGTGGCCCGGTGGACCCTGCCCAGCACCGGCGTGGCCACCATCCCCGGCCTGCACCTGGGCGTCGAACTGCAGCGGCTGACCCAGCAGCAGTACGACCAGTGGGGTGAACTGCTGCGAAGCTCCAGCGACTTGACCCAGCACCCGGCACCGGACTGGACGCTGGACGGGCCGGAGGAGGAGTTCGCCCCGCTGCCCGCTGCGGCGCCGGTCCTGGTGTCGGTGGGGGCGGCCGCGGTGCCGGTGGCGGGCAAGATGATCGGCTCCGGCAGCAGCCCGTTCGCGGGCACCTCGCCGGTGGTCACGCCGGCACCCCGCACCCCGCGCCACAGCGCGAACGGCCTCGGCCTGGGCACCGTCAAGTCCGGCAACGGCAACGGCAACGGCAACGGCAGCGGCAACGGCACTGCGCCGTCCGCCAAGCGGCTCGGCCCGGCCTTCGGCCTGCTGCCGGACCCGGCACCAGCCCCGGCCCCGGAACCGGCGCCTGCCGCGGATCTGAACGGAGGTGAGCTCGAGGCGGAGCGGACCATGCAGATCCCACTGGCCGACCTGCCGTCCGAGCCCCCGGTGGACCTCCCGGCGGAGGCGCTCGGGATCGAGGACCGCGCACCGACACCGCCCGCCCCGGCGGTGGAGCCCGCTGAGCTGCCCACCCCGGCGGCCGAGGAGGCGCCGCTGCCTCCGATGCCGTCCGCGCCGCCCGCCGTTCCCGCCGCGCCGCCGGCCGAGCCGGCCCCGATGCACCACGCCGCCCCCGCCCCCGACGCCCGTCCGACGGAGTCGCGGCCCGAGCCCGTGGAGTACGCGGCGCCGCCCGCCGCACCCCGCACCGACAGCGACGAACTGCTCGCCATCCTCCGCTCGCCGGAGGCGCACACCTCCCGGACGGCGCCCCGGGTCCGGCTGCTCGGGCCGGTGGACGTGCTCGGCGCGGCCGGCCCGGCCGACCCGGCGCAGGTGGTCCGGCTGACCGAGCTGGCCGCCTTCCTGGCCCTGCGGCCGGGCACCGACGGCAGCGCGATGGACCACGCCCTGCACCCGGCCGGTGCCCACCTCGACCTCGAAGCGCCGGACCGGCCGGACTCGCCCCTGCCCGGCCGGATCACCGAGCTGGCCGCCTGGTTCGCCGCCTCCCCGGAGGGCAGGGCGTTACTGCCGGCCGAGTCGGCGGAGGGCTACGCCTTCGCCCCGGCGGTGACCTGCGACTGGGACGAGTTCCGCAGCCTGTACCGGCGCGGAATGCGCAGCACCAGCAGCACGGCCGACGCCGCCCTGGCCCACGCCCTCGCCCTGGTCCGGGGTGCCCCGTTCGCGGAGGCCCCGGCCGGTGCGTACGGCTGGGCCGAGCCGGAGCGGCAGGACATGCTCGCCGCCATCGTCGACACCGCCCACGAACTCGCCGCCCGCCGCCTCCAGTACGGAGACCACCGCAGCGCGGAGGCCGCCATCTTCCGCGGCCTCGCCGTCGCCCCGGACGTCGAACTCCTGCACCGCGACCTCTTCTACGCCTACGCCTCCGCCGGCGCCCAGGACCAGCTCGTCCGCGCCGTCAACCGCCTCGACGCCCTCAGCCGCCGCACCGGCCGCCCGCTCGACCCGGACACCGTGGCCCTGCTGCGCGACCTCCTCTCGGGAGGCTGAGGTGGTGGAGCTGGTGGTTGCGGCGCTGACGGCGGGGGCCTCGGCGGGGCTCACGGAGACCGCGAGCAGTGCGGTACGGGATGCGTACGCGGGGCTGCGGGAGGCGGTGCGGCGGCGGTTGGCCAGGCGCAGCGAGGACGATGCGCTGGTGCTGGCGGCGCACGAGGCCGAGCCCGGGGTGTGGGAGGCCAGACTGGCCCGGGTGGCGGCCCGGGCCGACGACCTTCGGCAGGCCGGTGAACTCGCCGCTCAGGCCGCCGCCGTCGCGAGGGCGCACCGAGGCGGACCGCCGCGTCACCGCCTGGCTCGGCCTGGGCGGGGGAGCTGAGCGAGGCGGCGGACCTCGCCCGTGCCGTCCCCGACCCGCAGGACCGGGCGCGGGTCATGGCCGAAGTGGCCGAGACCGCAGCATGGTTCGGGGATCCGGGGTTGGCGGCAGCCCTGGTCCGCGAGGCCGAGGAGGCTGCGCGTTCGGTCGCCGGGGCCGACCAGCAGGCGTGGGTGCTCGCCGCCGTGGTGAGGGCCGCGGCAGCGGCCGGGGACACCGCCCGGACGGTCCGTCTCGTCCGACTCGCCTGGAATCTCGCCGAGTCGGTCCAGGACAATCCGGACTGGCAGACCGCCATCCGTGCGGAGCTGCTGGCCGCCGCTCAAGGGGCGGACGATGGATGGGCGTTGGCTCTCACCCGCGCCGTCCCCGATCCACTCGAACGGCCTCCCGTGGTGGCCGAAGCGGTCGAGATCCTGATCCGGGCCGGAGAGCTCGATCGCGCGGGGGCACTGGCCCTGGCCGTCGACGACCCCGAGGCGCAGGCGCAGGTACTGACGCTGCTGGCCCGGGCGACGGCGCAGACCGGTGACCTCACCCGGGCCACGGACTTCGCCCGCGCTGCCGAGAGCGCGGCCAGGAGCCTCGGGCCCGCCTACCGGGCGGCGCTGACGGTGGCGGCTGCGGCCGCGGCGGTGGCGCGGACCGGAGACCTGGGCCGCGCGCAGGACTTGGCCGGCAGCGCCGAGGCGCTGGCCAGAACGGCCATGGACCCGCGCTCGCGGGCCTGGGCCTTCGCCCAGGTGGCGGCGGCATTCGCCGAGTCCGGACTGCCCGGCCGGGCCATGGGCCTCGCGGCCGAGGCCAAGGCCATGGCGGAAGCCTTCCGGGACTCGGGCCAGCGCGAAGGCGTGCTGGGGGAGGTGGCGGTAGCGGCCGCGCTGGCCGGGAGCGTCGAGCAGGCCGTGGCCGTGGCGGAGACCGTCACCAACCGGTTGCTCAAGGGGCCGGCGCTGCGGAAGGCGGCCGCCGCCGCGGCCCGGGCGGGGGACTTCGAGCTGGCCCGGAGCCTGGCCGGCGACGCCGCCCGGGCGGCCCGGACCGTCACCGCCCCGGGTGACCGCGAGCAGTACCTCGCGGTGGCCGCCCAGGCCGCAGCCCGCGCCGGGGATCCGGAGTCCGCCGCAGCCCTTGTCCGCGAGGCGCAGGCCCCACGCGCCGCGGCCCCGACGCCCATGGCGACGGAGGAGATCGTCAGAGCCAAGGTGCTGACCGGCGACACCGCCGGCGCCCTGGCGCTCGCCGCTACGCTGCACCCCGCTCTCCGAGCCGGCGCCCTGTCCTGGACGGCCCGCCAAGCCGGAACGGCCCAACCGCTCGCGCTGCTCGCCCAGGCACTTCGGATCGCGGGCTGGGACCACTCCGTCGCGGCCCTCGCCGCCCTGCGGCCCGGCGTCCTGACCGAGGTCGCCCGCACCCTGCTCGCCGAACTGGCCGATGGGCGGCCGGGGCCGTAGTGGGGTACGGCCCCGGCCTGTGGGGGGTGAGGGATGACGCGGTGGGGAGGTGGCGCCGGTCTTGTGTCCGGGTGGTGGGGGAGCGGGAGTTCGGTGCTCCTCTTCATGATGGCCCCGGCGGCGGGGATCAAATCCTCTGCGCGGGCCATCTGCTGATGGTGTGTCATATCCGCCGGAGTCGTCCCTGCCACCGCCGGGGCGGCTCCGGCCGGGCAAAGGGCGGTCAAAGCGGTGTGGCCGGGCGGTGGCGGGCGCCGTGCCATCCTGTCCGCCATGACCACAGGGACGCTCGGTGCGGCGGCGCGCACCACCGTACGACCGGCGCTGAGCAAGGTGCCCGAGGTGACGGCCTGGTTCTGGATCGTCAAGGTGCTGACCACCGGCATGGGTGAGACCACCTCCGACTACCTGGCCAACCAGCTGCTCACCCCGCCGGTCGCCGTGGCCCTGGCCGGGCTCGCGCTGGCCGTGGCGCTCGGGGTGCAGCTGACCGTCCGCCGGTACGTGCCGTGGGTCTACTGGACGGCCGTGGTGCTGGTGAGCGTCTTCGGCACGATGGCGGCCGATGTGCTGCACGTCGGCCTCGGGGTGCCGTACGCCGTGTCCACGGCCGCGTTCGTGGTCGCGCTGGCGGCGGTGTTCGGGCTCTGGTACGCGAGCGAGCGCACGCTGGCGATCGACACCGTGACCACCCGGCGGCGGGAGCTCTTCTACTGGGCCGCCGTGATGGGCACCTTCGCACTCGGCACGGCGGCCGGGGACATGACGGCCGTGACCCTCCACCTCGGCTACTTCTCCTCGGGTCTGCTCTTCGCCGCGCTGATCGCCCTCCCGGCGCTCGGCCGCTGGAAGGCCGGCCTCGGCCCGGTCGCCGCGTTCTGGGGCGCGTACGTGCTGACCCGCCCGCTGGGGGCCTCGTTCGCCGACTGGGCGGGCGTGCCCACCGGCCGCGGCGGCCTCGGACTGGGCACCGGCCCGGTCAGCCTGGCACTGGCGGCGCTGATCGCGGTGCTCGTGCTGACCGGCCCCCGCCGCAAGGCCTGAGGTCTGCCTGACCGGCGGAAATCCGCTGGGGCGGGAGTGGCCGTTTGAGTACGCTCCGGGCATGACAGAACCTTCCCGCACCGTGCCGTCCAAGCCTGCCCCCGGAGACCGGGTGGCGGTCCTCTCGCCCGCCGCCGGCCTGCCCGAGCTGTTCCCGCAGCCGTTCGAGCTCGGTCTGCGCCGGCTGGTGGAGGAGTTCGGCCTCGAGCCGGTCGAGTACCCGACCACCCGGAAGATGGGCGCGAGCCCGCAGGAGCGGGCGGCCGACCTGCACGCGGCCTTCGCGGACCCGGAGATCAAGGCGGTCATCGCCAGCATCGGCGGGGACGACCAGATCACCGTGCTGCCGCACCTGGACGCCGAGCTGATCCGGGCGAACCCCAAGCCCTTCTTCGGCTACAGCGACAACACCAACCTGCTGATGTACCTGTCCAACCTGGGCATCGTCGCCTACCACGGCGGCTGCGCGATGATCGAGCTCGGCCGCGCCGGGGAGATGCACCCGCTGACCGCCGCCTCCGTGCGCGCCGCGCTGCTCACCAACGGCCCGTTCGAGCTGAGCCCCTCCACCGAGACGAACGACGTGGAGCGCCCCTGGCAGGACCCGGCGACCTTCGAGTCGGCCCCCGTGATGCTGCCCGCCGAGGGCTGGAGCTGGTACGGGCCGGAGCGGGTGGTCGAGGGGGCCGCCTGGGGTGGCTGCCTGGACGTGCTCTCGCAGCTGCTGATGGCCGGCACGCACATCCGCCCGGTGGAGGAGTACCGGGGCGGGGTGCTGTTCCTGGAGACCTCCGAGCAGCTGCCCTCGGCGGACGACGTCTACCGGGTGCTGCGGGCGATGGGCGAGCGCGGGCTGCTGGGGCAGTTCCCGGCGCTGCTGATGGGCCGGGCCCGGGCCTGGTCCTTCGACAAGCCGCTGGACGCCGAGGGCCGGGCCGCCTACCGGGCCGCCCAGCGGGCCGTGGTGCTCAAGGCACTCGCCGAGTACGCCCCCGACACCGTGGCGGTCTTCGACGTGGACCTCGGCCACACCGACCCGCAGCAGGTGATCCCCTACGGCGGCCTGGTGCGGGTGGACGCCCCGGCGCGCCGCATCACCGTGCACTACTGATCCGTGCGCCGTCGGCCGCCCCGGCCGGCGGTGCGGGCTCCGGCGGCCCAAGATCGAGCCCGGTCTGGAACGCCTCCCGCCGGAGGCCGTAAGGTGGCGGGCAGGGGTCGTGGTGACGGGACGACACCGCACAGTGGACGGATGGACGTCGCAGGGGCGGCGGGGCGGGGCGGTGACCAGCGGTGGCTGACACGACTTCTTCCTCCGGGGGTGCCGCCTGGTACTCCTCGACGGAGGAGACCACGGTGCTGCCGCCGATAACCGACGCCGCGGACCCGTTCGCCGCGACGGTGCGCAACCTGGACCCGTTCGGCGAGCCGGCGCACGGCCTGCGCGAGCGCGGCGAGGCGGCGCCGGACCCGTTCGCGGCCGGCGACCCCTTCGCGGTGACGGTCCGTAACGTGCACCCGCTCCCGGCCGCCCCTGCGGTGACCCTCGAGCTCGGCGTGCCCACCGCGGCGGACCAGCCCGGCCCCGGCGCGACCGTCCCCGATCCCATGACGCCCGGCGCGGCCACGCTCGACCCGCCGCCGCCCCCCGCCACACCCGTCATCCCCCCGCCGCCGACCAGCGCGCCGCTGGCGACCGCGCCCGTGGCCGTGCCGCCCGCCGTACCGGCGCAGCCGCCGGTGCCGCCGGGCCGGCCACCGGCCCCCACCGGGTGGAGCGCGCCCACCCCCGCCGGCCCCCCGGGGAGGGGGGCGGCGGGACCGGCCCGGGGGCGCCCCCGCCGGCG
>NZ_JBEOWY010000022.1:0-120161 GCF_040296285.1 Kitasatospora sp. NPDC002227 | reverse complement strand
GCTTACTCATGTTGCTCTTGCTTCCCACCTGAAACTGCTTCCTCCGGGCTCACATGTCCCAGTCTCCAGGTGTCCAGCCGCAGGGTGGAACTTCATATCGCTGTCAGACCGAGGCAATCGGCAGCTGAAGACCGCAGTCCTGCTCGTGCAGTTCGCAGCTGCACTGCGGGTCTTGCTCACGGCTCACAGCAGCTGATCACCTCGGCCTTCCGCAGACCGGCGGAACGGGTGGCGGCCTGACCCAAGTTGGCCGTCACCCGGCCTGATACCCATTTGCTATCAAGCTGATAGCCAACGGCACATCAGCAACCGTACCTTGAGGTTCGCCTTAAGGTACGGAGAATCCGCAACCCAAATGTGGTGACCTTTTATCTTGCGGCGCCCGGCCGACGCGAGGGCATCAACCCTGCGCAGACTCATAGAGTTGAGCAACCTGGCCGGCCAGCAGCCACGACAGGTGGAACAGGGACGCCCGGCCGGTCACCCAGCGGTCGGCACCTGGAACTCGCAGCCAGCGCCGAAGGCGTTCTCGTCGAGCTCGGCCCTCCGCTCCGGGCTGAGCTTGCCCCACTCGATGGCGCACAGCACGTGGGACCGCTCCTGTCCGCGCCCAGCGATCATTGCCTGAGCGAACCGCCCGGCGTCCATCGACCGCTTCTGCTTCGCCTCGTACTGCTGCGTCCACTCCGGGCTGCCGATCTTCGGCTCGGGCGGCTTCGTGGTCTCCCCCGAGGTTGCCACCGCGACGATCCCCCCGACCACTACGGCTGCGCACGCCAGCTCCACGGCAATCAGCCGCGCCCCCTTCAGCTTCATGATCAGCGACGCTAGCAGGCGGCGTCCGACCCCGCACGGGTCAGATCCCGTTTGCGTCCCGCTTCCGCTGGCGCTCTGCAGCAGACTCCCGCTGCTGCTTCTCGTCTTCTTTAACCTGCATCTTGTGCTCCTCGCGGCGTAGACCGCGGGCCTCGCGGGCATCCTGAACCACCCTTGGCGCTGGAGGAGCTGGCTCTTGCCGCAGGTAGGCGCCCAAGCTGGCCCTGGCATGGTCAGCAACGCGGATGATCAAGCCATACGGATTCGTGCGATGGTAGTGCAATGGCGTCGGCCAGTCGGCAACCACGTCGATCTGTTCTCGGATCGCCTCCCTTCGGGAGCTGTCCCGCAGGGCCTCAACGGGCGCGGCTGCGGGGCCAAGGATGTCCTGCAGCCGGGTATTCCAGTCGTCGGAGTCTCCGTCGCCCCACCAGTTCAGGACCTGGGCCATCGTGTCGGGGATGAGCCGGGCATGGACCTCGACATCCCACCAAATACTCAGGAGCTGGCGAACGGCTTCGCGCTCTTCATTCGCGATCGATTGCCTCCGCTCGTGCACCCGGGCCAGCCACGTTGTACCGATGCTGGTCGCTGCGCCGACGCCAGCACCCGCAAGGACGAAGATGCCTGGGCTCCAGTTGCTCACGACGGCAGTGTCGCGCGCTCAACAGACCCTGGCATCTCCGGATCGGCCACCCAGGTGGCGGTAACCCTATTGTGGCGATTACGAGCTACCGGCGGCCGTCGAGCCGTCCGTCGTCCATACCGTTCGGCAGCATGGCGAGCTGGTCGGGGTCCGCGAGCTCGGTCAGACCGTGCACAGCGGCGTCCATGCGGTCTGGGGAGTCCATGCCGGCGACCCAGGTGACCATCTGTCCTTCGAGCTGCTCGTAGTGGCCGACGTGGTGGACTCGGCCCTGCTCGTACAGCTGGGCGATCGGCTCGGCGCGCAACCGCTTGCCGACCTTGGCGGTGACTTCGAGGATCATCGGCATCAGCAGGCCCCTGGTCTCACCGTCGCGGGCGAGTTGGTCCCATGCCTGGGTGACGATCTGCCTCGCCATGTCCCCGCCGTAGTTGGACTCGACCACGATCGCGTCGGCCTTCAGCTCCATGGCGAGGCGGCACGCGGTGATGCCCCAGTCGTTGGCGCCCATGTTCGCGGAGCGGTCGTCCAGGACGTACAGGTGGTCGTCGTATCCGAGGGCAACGCCGACGACGCCGGTCTCGTCGCCGACCAGACTCTCGCCGCCGGCGGGGTCGACGGCGACGATGATCCGCGCCATGTCGAGGCCGCCGAACGTGACGGCGGTGATGCGGTGTTGGTCGATCCAGGCGCGCTGCCAGACGCCGCCTTCCTGGGGCCTCGGTTTCTGCTGGTAGAGGCTCCACCAGACGCGCTCGCCGACGGCCCGACGGATCTTGGCGAGGGCCTTCTTGCCGTATCGGGCGGGCCAGAGCGGTTCGCCGACTGCTCGGCCGAGCGCGTCGTCCGGGGCGTCGGCGATCGCCGGGAGGTCGATGATGATCCAGTCGTCGGCGGTCTCGCTGGCGAGGATGCGTCCGGCGAGGTCGTCTTCGCTCCACCGGGTCTGGATGACGATGACGGAGCCGCCGGGCTCGATGCGGGTGAGGAGGACGGACTGCCACCACTCCCACAGGCGCTTCCGCATCGTTGGCGACTGGGCTTCGGCGTCGTCCTTGATCGGGTCGTCCACCACGGCGAGGTGGGCGCCCTTGCCGGTGAGGCCGCCGCCGACGCCGGCGCACACCAGGCCGCCCTCGTGGCCGAGGATGTCGAAGCGGTTCGCCGCCTTCGAGCCGGGGTGGAGGGCGATGCCGATCTGCTCGCCCCACGTGGTGATGGCGTCGCGGATCCACCGGCCGTGGTCGTCGGCCAGCTCGGCCGAGTAGGAGGCGATCATCACGCGGTGGTCCGGCCGTTGGAGCAGGTACCACAGCGGCGCCCAGCGAGCTGCGCGTCGGCTCTTGCCGTGGCGCGGCGGCATGGTGAGGAGCAGCCGGATGGACTCGCCGGCGGCGATCCGGGCGAAGGCGTCGTCGATGAGCGCCAGGTGCTCGGCCTGCATCTCGCGTCTGGAGGTGAGGACCGCGGCGAGAGAGCCCGGCGAGCGGCGCATCGCCATGTCCTTCTCGACCTGGGCGAGTTCGGCGCGCAGCTGCGGTGAGGCTTGCGCGGCGATGGTCCGGCGGCGGTCGGCGGGCAGCGCCCGGTACTGGTCGAGGAGTTCGGCGGGGGCCGGCATCAGGTGGCCTCGCCCTCGGTGGCGGCGATCAACTGCGCCAACTCGGCGGCGGTGACGGCCTCCACGGTGATCGGCCCCTCGTCCGGCCCGGACAGCTCGGTGCGGGTCGGCTCGTCTATGCCGAGGAGGCGGGCGTCGCGCTCCAGAATGCGCACGGCGCGGTCGATCGCAGGCAGGTCACCGTCCTTGACGGCCCGTCGGAACGCGATGAAGAAGAGGCGCTCCAGGCGCATGTGGTGGAGGACGCGGAGCTGGTCGACGGAGACGCCAAGCTCGGTGTGCCGCTCCTGAAGGGCGAGCTGAACGTCCTTGCAGGCGTAGCGGATCAGCGCGGCATCGTCCGGCGGCTCCTTGCCCTTGGCGTAGAGGTCGGCGCCGTAGCCCTGCGGGTAGGCGATCCGGTCGGAGTTGATCCTCGGATCGGCGGCGAGCTTGCGGCCGATGGTGAGCCAGTCGACCCCGGCCAGCTGGAGCTCGATGGCGTCGGCGCGGCGCTGCGCGATGGCAGCACGCTGCGCCCGAGTAGGGCGAGCCATGGCGCGGGTCCTCCGTCAGGTACGCCCCCGCGCCGACCTACATAATCCCACCGCGGCAAGTGTCAGTCCGCCTGCGCAGTATGTCCTTCGAACCGGAGCCGCAGCCAAAACTGCCGGTCCGATGCTTCGCGGAGGTGGGTGCGACGATCCTTGGCCGTTCCCGAGAGCACGGCCTCGTGACTCGCGAGGCGCAACTGCGCTTCTTCGCACAGGAGTTTTCGCTGTTCAGGGTTGAGGTGACCAAGGCGCGTGACGAGCCGATTTAGGTCGTCAAGAAGCTTTCTGGCAGCGTCTGACTGGTACGCGGCGCATAGCTCGATCACCTCTTGCTGAACTTTCGCTACGTGACGCTCGATGCCTTCAAGGGTGAGGTTCGCGACGTAGTCAGGGAAGTGGTACTCGCGCCGAGCACCGAAGGAGAAGGAGTATGCCGGCCGACGCTCGATAGCTCTCTGCCACTCCCGGAGCGTCCGGTTCTTCTTGCTGCTGTTGCAGCTTTCGCATGCGGGAACCAAGTTGTAGATGTCGTCGCGACCTCCCTTGTCAACGGGAACGACATGGTCGACGGCCTCCGCCTCGCCCAGCTCGCAGTACGTGCACCAGCCCCCGTTTGCGCTAAGTACAGCTTGTCGAACCCACGTTGGTAGCGTTGTGCGATCGAGGAGCCACATGGCCGCATTGTTGCGGCGACCACTGACAGTCCCCCGACCGAATCGTTGGTCACCGGCGCTGTAGCCCTGCGGGTAGGCGATCCGGTCGGAGTTGATCCTCGGATCGGCGGCGAGCTTGCGGCCGATGGTGAGCCAGTCGACCCCGGCCAGCTGGAGCTCGATGGCGTCGGGGCGGCGCTGCGCGATGGCAGCACGCTGCGCCCGAGTAGGGCGGGCCATGGGGCGCGAAGATCCTTCCGTGCGCCCCGCACCGCCTACATGATCTCGCATGGGCCAGTGCGTACGGTATTCCGCCTCAAGGCCACGGATCGGGGACTAGACTTGGGGCTGTGATGGGGCCTCGATGCGGTTTGCGCCGACTGGCCTGGGGAGTTGAGCTTCCCCGGGCTCGCAGTGCGCTTCTCGGGACACCATCCCCCGGCTCCGCTTCAGCCCTTGCAGGTGCAGTCTCCGCATTTCGCTCTGTCGCGCGGGAGGGCCGCAAGTACACCGCCCGCTTCGTCCAGGACGCTCTTGGGTGGCCCGCCGACGAGCTCGAAAAGCCATGGACCAACCTGGACGGCGGAATTCCCTGCTTCGCTGAATCCACGCGTCGTGGAAGCAGTGAGTCTGAGTGGGATGCGGCACTCGGTGAGATCTGGCACGAGTTCTGGGTCCAAGGACACATCCAGCAGTCGGAGCGCCACACAGGGCAGCCGAGGGCAGCACAGTTGAGCGCACGCCAGTTCACCAGAGTGATCAAGCTCGCCCTGAGTGCCAATCAGCTCGCGTCCGTGGACGGCGAATCGCGGGCAAGTTCCCGGTTGTCGATGCTTGCCGATGGCTCCGGGGACTTCCTTCATGACCTCCTGAAGGTCACTGCCACGCGGCAATACGGCATCATCATCGACCCTTATCAGCCGGGTCAGAGCATCTACCAGTCCGGGTTCTTCAGCTCCCTCAGGAGGCTGGAGTCCGGCTACTTGCTCGCCGTCTCACTCCGTTCGCTCCAGCAGCCGCTGACGGAAGAGTCGGCGCTACCCGCATCCACCAGCTTTCCGCAGCCCCTGGCGATCGCTTGCGGGATTACCAGGCTCAGTCGCCCCCTGATTCCCCGAGCACCCGGAACCGCAATGGTGGCCGGGAGCTTCGGGGTGGGCTTCCATGGGCATTGGTTGAGCCTGGCCGCCTGATCTCTACACCCTCCCAGTGATTCCTACTTGGAGGACAAATGCACTTTCTCAGCGACTTGGAGCTCTTCGAGGCTGGGCTGAAGCTCGTGGGTCTCGGCACGGCGGTCGCCGACCTGATCGTCCAGGGTCGGAGCCGCAGCTCCCGCACCCTGGCGCCGAGCCGGGCGGCCAGCAGGCCGCGGCGGATCGCGTCCCGGAAGTCGGGGCGACGTCTGTGCGAGCTGCGCCGGTCGCGCCAGCGGCGGGTTATGGCGCTCATGGCCGGGAACGTCGTCCCGCCGGTTAGCCAGCGGCCGATTCCGAGGCGTAGCCGCCAGCGTGGTCCGGCCAGGCGTCGGCCGTAAGCGCAGTAGTGGGGGCCATCGGTCGGCTGGCCCCCACCCCTCCGCAGGCGGGCTGAAGCTGCCAGGCAGCTGACGGATTGGTAGTCGGAAGAGAGCCGTTGAAGCCGGGCAGGAGTCTGAGCTCGTGCCCGGCTTCAACGGCGCTTCATCTGGGGGCCGCCTCGCGGACTAGCCCGCCGGTCCTTTTCGGCCCTCACGTGCCCAGGTTCGGCTGCAGATCGGTCACTTGGAGAAGTAGCCGCTGCAGTCGATGACGAGGTCGGTGGTGCCATAGGCGAAGTTGTAGAAGTTGATCTGGCCGTTGGTGTTGGTGGGTGTGAGGGCGAGGTTGGCGAGGGTGTTGCCGGTGTTCCAGTTGAGGTTGGAGGCGGTGGGGACGGCGCCTCCGGTGGGGTAGGCGGTGAGGTAGCCGGGGGAGCCGGTGTTGGTGACGGTCAGGACGGTCGCCAGCGTGGGGGTGGCGGCGGTGGTGACCTGCTGGGTGTCGGTGTTGGGCATGGTCCACGTCTGGGCGCTGGTGAGGGGGGCGGCGGCCTTGCCGGTGCCGGTGCCGTTGCGGGTGTCGACGAGGCGGACCGGGTTGACGGCGTGGTAGGCCTGGCCGGTGTTGTCGGTGGTGTAGTAGCCGGCGATGTCGACCAGGATCGCGGTGCTGCTGAGGTAGTTGGCGATGGTGATGGTGCCGCCGGTGCCGATGGGCGTGTCCGCGGACATGGAGGCCAGCGCGCTGGTGGTGTTGTAGGTGAGGCTGGTCATCGTGGTGGGGGCGGCGCCGGTGGCGTAGGCCTGGAGGTAGCCGTTGCCGCTCTCACCCGCTGCGGTGAGGTTGACCGCGACCGCGGTGGCGTTGGCCGGGACGTTGTTGACGCCGGCGACCTTCAGCGTGAAGGACGTGCCCGCGGGGACGGTCCCGGTGCTGGTGAGGCTGGTGTTGGCGGTGCTGGAGCGGGTGTCCAGGGTCCGGGTGGCGGTCGTCAGCGGGGTGTAGGTCTGGTTGCCCGTCAGCGTGGAGTCGCTGGTGAAGTAGCCGGTGATGTCGACGACGAGGGCGACCGTGTCGGTCCCGTAGCCGTGGGTGAACAGGTCGATCTTGCCGTCGTTGCCGACGGGGACGATCTGGTAGCCGGTGGCGGGGGTGTTCGGTGCGAAGTTGGTCGACGAGGTCAGCGGCCGCTGGGTGCCATCGGCGTAGGCGGTGACGTACCCGTAGCCGGTCTCGTTGGCGACGGTCACGTCGATAGCCACGGCGGTGACGCTGTCCGGGATGTGGTTGGGGGCGCCGCTGGTGGAGGGGGTGACGGTGTCGCCGGCGATCCGCAGGCTGGTGACCGAGCCGCCGTGAACGGTGCTGGTGCCCGCGGTGGCGGTGCCGTCGGTGTACCCGATGCTGCCGCTGTTACGGGTGTCGAGGATCCGGGTGGGGGTGATGGCCTGGTGGTACGAGGCGGGGGTGTACGGGCGCGCCGGAGGCAGGGCCGCACCCGTCCAGGTCTGGACGTTCGCGATCCGGCCGGTGAAGTAGTCGCCGCGCGTGCCGGACTTGAAGTCGTCACCGATCTGGAAGTAGCTGGTGGCGCCGGTGCTCGGGGCGGCGTGGGAGATCTGGTAGACGAAGATGTCGTCGACGTACAGGCTCATCACGGCGGTGGTCTTGTCGTAGGTCGCCGTCAGGTGCGCCCAGGAGCCGAGCTGGACGGTTCCGGCGGTGATGGTGTCGAAGGTCGCGGCGGTGCCGGAGCCGGTGTTGAGGCTGAACTGCCAGCCGGCGCTGGTGGGGGTGATCAGGATCCCGGAGTTGGCGGACCCGTCCTGGGAGAGCACGGTGCCGCCGTAGGTGGTGGGAAACGCCCAGGCGGAGACCGTGAAGCTGTTGGTCAGGTCGAGAGCCTTTCCGCTGGCCTGCAGGTAGTTCCCGCCACCCAGGGTGACATCGGAGGTGAACATCCCTCCGCTGGACGCGATGACACCGCTGGTACCGGTAAGAGCCAGAGGGCTGCCGGAGGTGGTGTCGGCAGCGGTGTGGCTGGTGGTGCTGTAGTCGTTGAGCGGCCAGTTGTGAGCCGCGGTGGTGAGGGTCTGTGCCGTCTTGGGGGTCAGGTTCCCGGTGGCGTCAGCAATGTAGGGCGTGACCGCTCCGGAACTGCTGACGGTGAACAGGTCGGGGTTGCCGTCGTTGTTGATGTCGGCGGCCTGCAGGACCGGGACGCTGCTCGCGTCCCAGCCCGATGCGGCGGACTTGAACCCGCTGGCCAACGCGGTGTCGGTATTTCCGCCCATGGCGTCGGACGCCAGCGTGTTCAGGCTGGCGCTGTTGAGGTACCAGAGCTGTCCGGCCGAGGCCGAGGTGGGGTTGGTGTCACGGGCGAAGATCGCGGGCAGCCCGCTGACCAGGGTGCTGGTGATGGTCCAGCCGCTCCAGTCCGTGGAGCACAAGGTGTTGCTGTTGGCCGCGTTCTGGGCGAGGCAGTACGGGTTGTAGTCGGCCAGATCGGTGGCCTGGCCCGCGCCCGTGTAGTGGGCCGTTACCTTGGTGGCTGCCTCGAGGTAGAGCTTGCCGCCCATGACCAGGAGCAGGTCGGGATAGCCGGTGGTGGCGCTGCTGTTGACGGTGTTGTACAGACTGCCGCCGGTGGCGATGGAGGTGGCGAAGGATCGTGGCGTGGACGCCCCGTTGCTGAGGCTGAAGGTGCCGGTGGCGTCGAAGACAGGGAGAGCGTCGACGGGGTTCAGGGTGCTTCCGTCGCCCTGGCCGCGCAGGATTTCCGCGCTGGCGTATCCGGCGGCCTGGTCAAAGGTGTAGTCGAGTACGTCGTTGAAGCCGTTGCCGGTGAAGAAGTGGCCGGTGATGGCCTGGGTGCCGGTGAAGGAACCCGGGGTCTGGGTCGTGGCGACCCCGTTGCCGTTGATGCCGATGTTGGCGGCGATGGCGTTGGCCTGGTTGGTCCCGGCGTTGTTGAGCTGGCCGGTCCCGGTGCCGTTGGCGAGCCAGAGTCCGGCGGGCAGCCTGTTCTTCCCGCCGACGGTGAGGAGGTCGGCCTTGCCGTCCCCGGTCATGTCGTCGCCGGTGGCGGTGGCGGGAGCGGAGGCGAGGAACCGGTAGACGAAGCTGTCGCCGATGTTGCTGCCGGCGGAGACGGCGGTGACGACCAGCGAGTTGGTCTGCCGGGTGGGCTTGAGGGAGATCGTGGCCGTGTAGGGGCTGGTGGTCGAAGCCAGGACGCTGACGGGGGCCCCGTCGTTGAGCTGGTAGAGGTAGCTCGCGGGGGAGCCGGTGGTGGTGTTGGTGTCAGTGATCGTGAAGCCGGCCGAGGTGCCGACGACGCACAGCGGGTTCGACGCGTTGCTCGTGCCAAGGTCGGGGCACGAGCTGGTGCCGGTGGTGACCGGGGCGACCGTGGGCGCGCCCGGGACGGTGGGGTCGTAGTAGAAGTGGCACGTCGCGGACGGGCTGCTGGTCAGGTACTGGTCACTGACGCTGACGTACCAGGCGAACTGAGTCTTGGCGGTCAGTGCCTGGAACGGGCCCGAGGTGCTGGTGTGCGAGTAGAAGGCACTGGCGGTCGTGCCGCTGGTGGAGTTGATGTTCTGCGGGTAGGTGGCACCGCTGGCCATGTTCTTCAGCACGAACTGGGCCGTGAGCGGGCTGATGGTGCCGTCGGGGTCGGAGACCGGCGCGCGCAGGGTGATGTCGTTCTTGCCCAGGACCGTGGGGCTGCCGGCGGTGCAGTCGGTGGGCGGGTTCGTGGTCAGGCCCGCGGCGGCGGGAGTGGTCGGCGTGTGGTCGAACGTGGTGGTGATGGTGGCGGAGTTGGAGAACTTCTTCCACCCCAGGTCGTCGCTCTCGTTCGCGGCCTGGAGGCCGAACGTGGCGCTGGACCAGTGCTGGCTGGCGGCCTTCTGCATCAGCGACGTGATGTTGAAGCCGACCGCGTCCGCCGCGCAGCCGGGGTAGCCGTGAGCCGCAGTGGCGGTCCCCAGGTTGGTGTCCCAGGACGGCTGGTTGTGCCAGGTGGTCTGGTCGCTGATGGACCCGGTCGAGTACAGGGTGACGTCCGTGCCCGTGCATGACGCCGACCAGTTCTCCCAGAACGAGATGTTCGAGGAGATGACACTGGCGTTCCACACACTGGCGTTGACACCGGTCTGAAAAAAGGACCGCGCGGTGAAGTGGTCGGCCGTCCAGTCCGTGTACCCGACGAACTGCGGGCCGTGGCCCTTGGAGTCCGGCGACTGCCCCCAGTACGCGGTGTCGGGCCACTCGTCAGCCACATACGTCCACGCCTGAAGGGCGTCCTGCTGGCCAGAGGGGGTGAAGGTGGGGTCGATGTAGACCGGGTAGACGATGCCCTTCCCCCGAAGAACACCACTGTCCGGGGTCAGGCTGATCGCACCGTCACGGTAGGCGGCCTTCAGACCGGCCGCATGGGCCGCGACGCCGCGCTGCGCGGTGCTGGAGGCCACGGGGGCGCCGGTGTGGGCCTCGAGCAGTCGGCCGGTCTTCGGCTCGGCCACCGTCGCCGTGCCGCTCGGGGCCGGCGTGGAGTCCCACATCGTCGGGGCCGGTGCGGAGAACAGTGCGCGCCCGGCCTTGTTCTTCGCGGTGACGTTGCCGGCGGCGTCGGTCGCGACGGTGACACCGGTGGCCTGGGTCGTCAGCTTGAGCTCGGCGAGGGCGGGGTTCGCGGCCGCGGTGGCGTCCTTGACGACCAGGACCTCGCTGAACCCGCCGGTGGCTTGGGCGGCGACCGTGAGGTCCACGCCGGGAAGAACGTCGCTGTAAGTCGCCGTGTCACCCGCCAGGGCGGGGGCGGGGAGGGTGAATGCCGCAGGGAGGGAAACGGCCAGGGCGCCGTCTGCGGCCTTCATCTGCGCCAGAGGCTTTCCGCTCCCGCCGCCTGAGAGGGCCAGGGCGGTGGTCGTGACCTTCGGCGAGATCGTGCCGTCCGCGTTGCGGACCAAGGTGGTGTCCAGGTCCTGCCACTGCCCGTGGACGCGCTTGCGGACCGGAGCGGTGTTCTGACTTAGGGTCAGGGTGCCGTTGGGGTTAGCCGTCAGCGTGGAGGAGTCGGTGGTGGCGGCGGTGGCCTGGACGGGCTTGCCCGAGGCCTTGGCCTGCGCGAGCGCCTCGTCCGGACCGATACCCAGTGACGAACTCGCGGTAGTCGGGGCTGCCGCCGTCCGGCCCTGCTGCGGCGTGCTCGCGAGCGCGGCAGCAGGCGCGAGGAGTGCTGTGGTGACCGCCAGAGCGGCCGCGCGTACGGCCAGCCTTCTGGGCCGCGGACTGAGGACGGTCGGGCGGGATCTCATGTGCTGGCTCTACTTCCCAGGTCGAAAGATGCGGGCAGCCTGCACGCTCCGTCCACGCCCTGGACAACAAAGGAAGCCTGGAAAATTCCACGAACTATCCCGCTGATCAGCACTGTTGGCGACACGTCAGGAGTAGCCCACGGGGATGGCAGACAAGGCCCAGGTGACCGGCGCTGAACAGGCCAGGGGAACCGTACCTTGCCCGAAGGAAAAAAGCTTCTACTAAGCAGTCCGTGATATCCACTAAGTAGCCCGCCATGTCTGCTTTTACGGCGATTAGTACCGTTAAGCGCAGCAACTCTCCCGCCGAATATTTACTCCGCTCCACGCCCTCTGGTATCACTACGCGCGGATCGGAGGATCAGCTGATCTCGCGCGACATGCTCCCGGGAACTTCCGGTGCACGCAGGTCCCATAACGCTGAAACCTGGACAGAAGGGCGCGAAGTGATACCGGATCAACAGGCAGAAAAATATGGGTGGCCTCGGTCGCAAAACTACCCGAGGCCACGTATAAGCGGCATAAAGGCGATAGCTGCAGCAGTGGCGTGGTGCGTGGGCACCACCATGGCGTTCAGCACGACGGCGAACGCCGTGCCGCCGAACTGGACGACACCAGCCCACGTCAAGGTCGACCTCGGCAAGGCAGTGACCGGCCTGACCCGCGTGCCGCACACGCAGGTGAAGACATCCACCGCCACCAACGGGTCCTTCACCCCGAGCAAAACCGCGTGGCCAGCCGAGGCAACCGCCAGCCTGGATCTGGCAGCGCCGAAGGGCTCCGCCACCGGGGCCAAGACAGCCGCCCCGGGCACCCCAGTCTGGGCGCAGGCCGTCGCCTCCCCCAAGGGCTCCTACGCCAGGCCAACCACTCTGGGGGTATCGGTCAAGTCCCATGACCTCGCCACGAAGCTCGGGATCTCCGGCGTGGTGTGGTCACTGGCCGACAACACCGCCTCCGCCCAGCAACAGGGTAGTGTCCGCGTCGGCCTGGACTACGGCGCGTTCAGCCAGGCGATCGGCGGCAACTACGCCTCCCGGCTCCACTTGGTGCAACTGCCGGCCTGCGCTCTGACGACGCCGGAGCTGGCGAAGTGCCGAGTCCAGACGCCGCTGGCCTCGGTGAACGACCCCAAGGCCGGAAGCGTGTCCGCCGAGGTACCCGTCGGCTCCACGGGCGTGACCAACGCTGCTGACACCTCCCCGTCCACAGGCATGGCGTCGCCCAAGGCGGTGCCGGCCGTCTACACGGACTCGCTCCGGTCTGCACCGTCGGCGGTCCAGGCCGCCTCGACCTCCGGTGCGGCCACGGTGATCGCGGCCACCGACTCCACCGGGCAGGAGGGCGGCGCGGGCGGCACCTACGCCTCCACCGGGGTTTCCTCGTCGGGTTCATGGTCCCAGAGCGGCTCCTCGGGTGACTTCACCTACTCCTACAAGGTCCAGGTGCCCGGGGCGTCCACGTCGCTGGCTCCGGACGCCTCGCTGGCCTACGACTCGGGGAGCGTGGACGGGAAGACGTCAAACACACAGGCCCAATCCTCCTGGGTCGGTGACGGCTGGGAGACCCAGAACTCCGCCATCACCCAGCACTTCGTTCCCTGCTCCGACAGCCCCGAGGGCAGCGCCGGATCGGTCACCACCTCCGACGAATGCTACGACGGCCAGCTCCTGAGCCTGTCACTCAACGGGTCCTCCACCTCCATCGTCTACGACTCCAGCGGAAAATACCGCCTCGCCGACGACAGCGGCGCCACTGTCTCCCACCTCGTCAACCAGTCCAACGGGTCCGGCACTTACAACACCGACTACTGGGTGATCACCGAGCGGAACGGCACCTCGTACTACTTCGGGCGCAACCAGCTCCCGGGCTGGTCCTCCGGCAAGCCGGTCACCAACTCGGTGGACTACGAGCGGGTTTACGCCGCCCACTCCACCGACCCCTGCTACAACGCGACGCCAGCCAACTCGTACTGCACGATGGCCTACCAGTGGCACCTCGACTACGTCACCACCGTCACCGGCGCAGCGATGTCCTACTACTACAC
Source organism: Kitasatospora sp. NPDC002227 (assembly GCF_040296285.1). NCBI lineage: Bacteria > Bacillati > Actinomycetota > Actinomycetes > Kitasatosporales > Streptomycetaceae > Kitasatospora > Kitasatospora sp. NPDC002227. The sequence continues at coordinate 107,001 of NZ_JBEOWY010000022.1, read as the reverse complement.
GCAGGACACCAACTACTACGGTGCCAACAACGGCGCGAACAACGGCGCCTCGGCACCCAAGTACGTGCGTGACTCTTACCTGAACCACATCGACTACGGGTTCACCACCGCCACAGGCCCGTACGGCACCGTGCCGGACAAGGTCCTCTACACCCCCGGCGTGCGGTGCGTCTCGCCGAACCCGTGCGGCAGCGGGGAGACCTCCTCGAACGCGGCGAGTTACCCGGACGTGCCGTTCGACCTGATCTGTGCGCAGGGAGCGACCTGCAGCAGTTTCGCGCCGTCGTTCTTCTCCACCGTCCGCCTGAGCGCCATCACCACGCAGCAGTACTCGGTGGCGTCGAGCGGTTATGTGAACGTGGACTCCTACGCGTTCACCCACACCGAGCCCGATGTCACGGACAAGAAGACCAGCGCGACGCTGTGGCTCGACTCGGTCCTGCACACCGGGTACGACACCACCGCGGGCGGCTCCACCGCCCCAATCCCGACACCCCCGGTGAGCTTCGCCGGCTCGGCGCTGGAGAACCGGGTCGACACGTCGGTCTACCCGGGGATGTTCCGATACCGGATCACCGCGATCAAGAACGAGCTCGGCGGGACCACCGGCGTCACGTACAAGGTGCCGCAGGCCTGTTCGACCGCAGCCACGCCGTCGGCGAACACCGGCTCCTGCTTCCCCGTGTACTGGACCCCCAAGCAGGCCACCGGCCCGATGCTGGACTGGTTCAACAAGTGGGCGGTCCAGCAGGTCCTCGAGACCGACACAACCGGAGGCTCGCTCGCGAAGGAGACCGACTACGACTACCTTGATCCGGCCTGGCACTATGACGACAACGAACTCGTCCAGCCCAAGTACCGCACCTACGGGCAGTGGCACGGCTACCGGCAGGTGACGACCACCACCGGAAACGGCGCGGCCGACGCCAAGACCGCCCAGGTCACCACCTACTACCAGGGCATGGACGGCGACTACCTCTCGCCCACCTCGACCCGCACCAAGAGACTGAGCGACTCCCAGAACGGGACCCACACCGACTCGCCCCAGCTCACCGGCAAGATTCTCGAATCCACCGCCTACCTCGGCAACGGCGGCGCAGTCGACCACAGCACCATCACCTCGTACTGGATCTCACCGGCCACCGCGACCCGCGCCCGCACCGGACTCCCCGACCTGACCGCCACCATGACGGGCACCGCCGAGGTGTGGAGCCGGCAGCGGCTCACAGACGGCGGGCAGGTCTCCTGGCGTTACAACGAGACCGACACGACGTACGACGCAAACACCGGGCATGCCAACTTCGGCCTCCCGCTCTACTCGTACGCGCACACCGTACCGGCCAACACCGCCTACGACCGGTGCACCAGCACCACCTACGCACCCGCGAACACCGGCTCAAACCTGGTCGGCCTCGTCGCTGGCACCGAGGTTGACTCGGTGGCCTGCGCCGGGTTCACCGAAGGATCCGTCGCCTCGGTCCCGAACGGACTGAACACCCTCGGCGCGCCGGCCAGTGTGAGCCGGCCCGCCCAGGTCGTCTCTGCAAGCCAAACGTTCTACGACGACGCCACGTTCAGCACCACGTTCCCGCAGACCACCGCGCCCACCATGGGCCTGGTCACGATGGCCCGCCAGGCCACCACCTACAGCGCGGGCGCCTTCACCTGGCGCACCGGCACCCGCAACACCTACGACAGCACCTATCACCGGCTCGCCTCGGCGACAGACGGCAACGGCAACACCACCAACACCGGCTACACCGTCAACACGGCCTACCTCACGACCGGCCAGAGCGTCACCCAGCCCACGGTTAGCGGCGTCGCCCACGTCGCCTCCACCACCCTCGACCCCGAGCGCGGCCTCGTACTGACCAGCACTGACGTCAACGGCGTGGTGACCACCACCCAGTACGACGCCCTCGGCCGGCCGACCTCGGTCTGGGCGAGCTCGCGCCCGACCAGCAGCCTGGCCAACCAGACCTACACCTACACCATGTCCAACTCCGGGGTGTCCGGCGTGGTGACCAACACCCTCAACGACAACAACGGCTACCTCACCTCGGTCAGCATCCAGGACTCCCTCGGCCGGGCTCGGCAGACCCAGACCCACACGCCGCAGGGCGGACGGCTGATCAACGACACCCTCTACGACTCACGCGGCTGGACAGCCAAGAAGAACAACAACTACTGGGACTCCGCCACCACCCCGACCCTCGACCTCATGGGCGTCCCGGACAGCAAGGTCGCCAACCAGGACGTCTACACCTACGACGGCCTCGGCCGGGCAATCTACGACCAGTCCGAGCAGTACGGCTCGGTCGTCACCACCACAACCAGCGTCTACAACGGCGACGCCACCACCGTCATCCCCCCCACCGGCGGCGTGACCAAGACAACCAAGACCGACCCGGCCGGGCGCACCAGCGAACTCGACGCCTACTCCGCTGCGCCGACCCTGACCACCCCAGCCAACACCACCACCGGAATCTTCTACCTCACAGGCGGCACCACCGTCCCCACCACCTACGGCTTCGACGGCCACGGCAACCAGGCCACCACCACCGACGCCAAGGGCGATGTCTGGACCAGCACGTTCGACCTCGCCAGGGAGGTGACCTCCAAGGCCGACCCCACCGCCGGCACCAGCACCATGTCCTACGACGCGGTCGGTAACCTCCTGCAGACCCAGGACTCCCGCGGCACTTACGTCTCCACCACCTACGACGCACTCAACCGCAAGACCGGCCGCTACGCGGCAGCGACCTCCGCGCAGGCCGCCTGGACGTCCGCCACGGCGCCCGGCAACCAGACCGCTGCATGGGTGTACGACAACGCCAACGCGGTCGCGTCCGTGACCTACCCGATCGGGCACGTCACCACCGCGACCTCGTACTTCAACGGCAACCCCTACACGCAGCAGGCCGTCGGCTTCAACGTGTTCGGCAAGTCCCTCGGCGAGCAGATAATCATCCCCTCCGCCGCACAGGGCACGCTACTCGGCAAAACCTGGAAGATCACCCACGGCTACAGCACCACGCTCGGCCTGCTGGGCTCGGACGGGTACCTGCTCGGCGGCGGACTTCCCGCCGAGACCGTCGTATACAGCTACAACAACGACGGCCTCCCCTACGGCCTCGGCACCACCGTCTACAGCTACGTCCAGGCCACCACCTACACCGCCTACGGGCAGGTCGCGCAGACTCAGCTGGGTGACGCCTCCGTCACCAAGTACTCGAACGTCACCAACACCTACGACCCCCACACCGGGGCTCTGAAGGACCAGCTGGTCACCCGCTCCAGCACGACCCCGGCCACTGTCGACGACACCGCCTACACCTACGACCTGGCCGGCAACCCCAGGAGCCAGACCGAAACCCGCCTCGGGTCCTCCGCCAACGCCGAGACCCAGTGCTTCACCTACGACGCGCTCGACCGGCTCACCACCGCCTGGACCGCCACCGACCAGTGTGCGGCCACCCCCACCGCGGCGAATCACTCGACGGTTGGGGACGGCATCACCGGCGGCGCGTACTGGACCGACTGGACCTTCGACGCGATCGGCAACCGCCAGACCCAGAACCAGCACGCCCTGGCGGCGCCGAACACCGACAACGTCACCACCTCCACGTACTCCATCACCCAGCCGAACACCCTCACCGGCACTAGCAGCACCACCGGTGCCACGACCGGCTACACCTACGACACCGCCGGCAACACCTACACACGCAACACCCCCACCGGCAACCAGAACCTGACCTGGAACAACGAAGGCGAACTCACCCAGGTCGCCAACACCACCACCAGCAAGAACACCAACTACATCTACGACGCCGACGGCAGACTGCTCCTCCAGATCGATCCCGCCACCACCACGCTCTACCTCGGCAGCGAACAGATCACCCTCACGGGCAGCACCCTCACCGGCGGTGTCCCGACAGGCGGCACCCTCACCGGCGTGCGCTACTACTCCGCCCCCGGCGGCGCCACCATCGCGCGAACCGGCACCGGCACCAACTACAACTTCGAACTCGGCAACGACCGCCACGGCACCGGCAGCCTCACCCTCGACTCCACCGCCCAAACCCCCACCTGGCGGCAGTTCGACCCCTACGGCAACCCACGCGGCACCGCACCTTCCACCTGGATCGACAACCGCACCTTCCTCAACAAGCCCACCGACACCGTCACCGGCCTCACCAACATCGGAGCCCGCTACTACGACTCCACCCTCGGCCGTTTCATCAGCCTCGACCCCATATTCGAATCCTCCGATAGCACCCAGCTCGGCGGATATTCCTACGCTGGAAGCAATCCCGTTGTACATAGCGACCCGAGCGGCTTGCGGATAGTAGACCAAGATTCAGGATATGCGGGTGGATCAGCACAAGATCTAGAAGAAGCGATCACCCCCAATTCGAACCCGGAAGGCGAACAGGACACAGGGAATATCACTCGCCTCAACAGCCCGAAGCTTTACTTTCCCAAGAAGGGGAGCTTGTCGCAGGAGCAACTGGATGACATCGGTCAGATAAATTACAGAAATGCACTGGATGCAGTTAACGACTATGTCAACCAGGGCTACTGGAATACATTTAAAACGGTGGTCGTATCCCAGGTCGACGTCGATTGGGAGGATGGCCTATCTGTTCCGCGAACTGTAGCATTTGTGAACCAGGGCTTCAGGATGGACAAGTACGGCCAAGCCTTGGTCAGCAAACTCAGCGACCTTGGCGTCACTGTCATTCAGCGAGAGCTTCCCAAGCAAGAAAAGCCCGAAGATCATGCAGAAACGGCAGCGAGGATGTTCAGGGGGCGGCCGGACCTGCAGAATGACTGGCTCCAGGGCAATATCGCGAAAGTCAAGGCCCTTACTCTGAACAACTACACCTGCGGGCCGAAATGCGGGGAGAGCTTGACGGAATTTGTTAATGATCCGGACATCAAGATGGGCGAAGATGTAATCTCCTTGACCCCGAAGGGGCAAGTTGTCACTAAGGAAACGGTTGCGAAGTACAGACAAATGAGGAATGTGAAATCGTCGGAAATGTCGGCACTTGAAGCCGGGATGGAAATTAGCTTCGGCGCGGGACTGGGGGAGGACGACGAGGACTCCAGCCGCTAGCTAGCAATAGGCACCGTCCTGACCGTGGCATGCCCGGACCGCGAGGTCCGGGCATGCCATTTTCAGCCGTCGCCCTCTTGGACAAGATTTGGGTTAGGCGGTAGAGTGCTGGGAACTGCAGAGATAAGGACGGTCCATGCCAACACCTATTAGGGTTTCGGGCGATACTCTCAGAATTAACGCTGCTCACACCGGGCCGGTCTGGCCATTGTCCTTTTACGAGTCCGCCGAGGGTCATTTTCTGATCTCATCAAGAGGCCGCGGAAGCGACGGAATCCGCCGATGGAACATCGACACCGGTGAACTCTCGCTAGTATATTCCGACAGTAATGTTGGCCCGCTCTCGCACTCGTCGGCCTCCTTTGACTCCCAGCGGCCCTTGCTCGCCGCAGCTACACAGGAGGGTATTTTTCGCTGGGACGCAGAAACAGGGACCCGGCTTCCCGATTTGCCCGAGCTTACTACCAGGACAATGTGGGGCGTATCTGTCGCCCCCGTGCGCAATGGCTTGCCCTTGCTCGTGGGAGCTGGCGCTGATGGTGCCATTTACAGGTGGTCCGCCTTGAATGGCGAAGCATTCGGAGCGCCGATTCATGGGCACTCCAGTACCGTGCAATCGGTGCTTCTGGTTACGCCTCCAGGGGGAAATTCTGTAATTCTCTCTGGGGATGAACACGGAACAGTCCACCGCTGGGACGCTGCCACAGGCGACCCCGTAGGAGGGAAGCTCTGCGAGCTCGACTCCATGGCTATGCTGCTTACCTCGCTCGTGCTCGAAGATGGAAGGCTGCTTGTAGCCTGCGGCACAGCCTATGGGGAAATCCGGTGCTTCGACGTAGCTACTGGAGAGCCCGTTGGACGGTCCATTAATACAGGGAATGGGACCCCTGCTATTGCTGCAATCAGCACTCCCGAAGGACCTCTCCTCCTCGCTTCAAGCGATGACGGGATCGTCCAACAATGGGACGTCAACACAGGCGAGATTATTGATGACTCCCTGGAAGGCGTCTCAGTTGCTACGGCAATGCTTTCCGATGGGTCCTACGCGCTCGCCACAGGCCAGCAGAATGGTGATATTAACATTCTGCGAACTGGTGGCCCCCGCAGGGTCTCAGCATAGTCGAGCGATGTCCGATTAGTGCTTCTGTTGAGGTGGGCTCCGCGGTTGGGTGGGGCCACGGTCAGTACTGTCTACTGGATCACCAGCGTGACCATTGGGAAATCTGACGATCAAGGCCTTACGCTAGGTCCGCAACTCCACCTCATTCTCCGAACTCATTAGGCTCGCCTGATCGCCATACGGACGCCCGCCGATTTCGCCGAATCCGGGGCCCGAATACCCTCCAGGATGGCCAGGGCTTCGGCGTAGTCGGCGGGTGTCCGTATGGTGACTACGCGAGGCCGAGGAACGTGAGGGGTCGGCGGGTGTCGCGTGCGTTGCGGTGGAGGCCGGCGGCGATGTTCTTGACGTTGCCCAGCCGCAGGGCGCCCATCGCGAGGTTGTGTCAGGTCGCCATCGCGTGTGGAGCGTTGCCGGTCCGCAATTGGGAGGCGTCTTCGGCGAAGGTGGTGTCGCGGGCGTGGTGCAGGGCCTCGATCTTCCAGTGGTCCCGGATCAGCCAGGCGAGCTGGGCGGGGGTCGCATGCCCGGCGGTCAGGCTGGTCACCGCGTAGACGGTGGTAATGATGGTCTTGTCGGTCTTGCTGTCGGTGCGGCGGCGCTTGATCTGGACGGCCCGGCGGGCGCCGGGGAAGAGCAGGTTGTTCACGGTGGCGACCTTGACCCGGCGAATCTCGACGCGGCCGTGGCCGCTGCCGCGCGTGTGGTCCTGGAGCGGGATGTCTTTCCAGGGAAGGGACTTCAGCTGCTTGCGCAGCGACTGAGGAGGTAGTCGGCGTGCACGCGCTGGGTGTGCAGTGCGTCGCTGGTAACGACCATCCCGGCCAGGTCGGCGATGGTGTCCAACAGTGGGTGGAAGCAGGTGGTCTCGCCGGTCTTCTCGCAGACGTCGAGCTGGGCCAGCACCAGGCCAGTGGTGTGCTTCATCGCGGCAAGCAGGTGGATCTTCCGGCCCCTTGCCCTGGCCGCGCCGCGCAGGGATTTGCCGTCCACGGACAGGCCGGGCAGCCCGGCCGCACCAGGTCGGCTGCGAGCTTGCGGCCGATGGTGAGCCAGTCGACCCCAGCCAGCTGGAGCTCGATGGCGTCGGCGCGGCGCTGCGCGATGGCAGCGCGCTGCGCCCGGGTGGGGCGAGCCATGGGGCGCGAAGATCCTTCCGTGCGCCTCCGCGCCGCTTCTATGATCCCCTAGGCCAGCTCCGTTGCCTCGATCTATCGTGGCCGCATGAAGCTTCGGTCGGGATTTCGCGAGTTGAAGGCGTTGGTCGATGCCACGCCCCTCAGCCACCTTCCCGTCCTGACGGGCCACAACTCCACCGGCATGGCTAGGGTCTTGGACGCGCTGGCCTGGATGCTCCGCGTGATGGAGCTGGAGACAACAGCGGACGTACGCCGCGAAGTGCTCCAGTTCTCCATGGCGACCGCGCAGCGGAAGTCGCGGCGAACAAGCCTCGGCGACAGTGTCCTCACGGCGCTCGCAGCAGACCTGCTCGCTAGCGATGAAGCCACCTCTGGAACCGGCCTCGAAGCAGCCCGCCGACGCAGCTTCCGCCAGGCCCCAGCGCCGGCATCCGTCATCAACAGTGCTGACAACGGCGTTCAGGGCGAGGTCGCAGCCGATCTCATGGATCGCCTGGTGGACACGCTCAGGTACCTGCTGCTGTTCATCAATCTGCGGCAGAGGTCCACGCGGCGGCCGACGGTAGAGCCGTCGTACAGGCCCCCGATGTGGGCAGCTGTCTGTGGCACCGAGAGGCTAGCGGCTCCCCTGGTTCCCCGGGCTCCCGGGGTTCCCGGTGCAGCCGGTCGCTTCGGGGTGGGCTTCCACGGGCACGGTTTCAGCCTGGCTGCCTGATTCTTTCACCCCTCCCAGTAGCGGTTACTTGGAGGACGAATGCACTTTCTCACCAACTTGGAGCTCGTCGAGGCCGGACTGAAGGTCTTGGGTCTCGGCACCACGGTCGCCGACCTGATGGTCCAGGCTCGGAGCCGCAGCTCCCGCACCCTGGCGCCGAGCCGGGAGGTCAGCAGGCCGCGGCGGATCGCCTCCCGGAAGTCGGGGCGGCGTCTGGGCGAGCTGCGTCGGTCGCGTCAGCGGCGAGTGGCCCCGCGGTCGGCCGTCACCGTCGCCCGCCCGGTTGGCCAGCGGCCGGTCCCGAGGCGGAGCGGTCGGCGCGGTCCGGCCAGCCGTCGGCCGTAGTTGCAGGGGTGGGGGCCAGCGGTTTGCTGGCCCCCACCCGCCTACCTGCGGGCGCATCCGTGTGGCGCTGTTAGATCAGCCTCAGCTGCCCGGGTACGCCGTCTCGCTGCGGCGTGGGCGCCGGTGGGGCGTCTGGTGCGTTGCGGTGTTGGCGGAGCCACCAGGCGAACTGCCAGTTGCGGCAGGTGGCGAAGCGCCTGAGGGTCCTGCGGGGTTCCGTCGCGGGGATGTTGTGCGGGCCCCAGCCGGTGATCGGTCGGGCGCCTCGGAGCCTGACTTCGAGGCCAGGGACGAGCGCCGGCCCGTCCCAGTGGTATCCGGGGGCGGGCTCGAAGGCCAGGTGGGCGTTGGCGTTCCAGTTCCACGGGATGGGCAAGGCGCAGAGGTACCAGGCGAGGGGCGGGTTGGCGGTGGGCAGGTGGATGGTCTGGAGTTTGGTGTGGGCTTGAACTGCGGGGCGGTCCGGGCGGCCGAAGGCTCGGAGGCAGTGCTGATCGAGTGCGATGTTGCGGATGCCGGCGAGCCACATGATGCCGTAGTCGTCTCGGGCTAGTATTTCGACGCGAATTTGGCTCCCCAAAGCCGCCCCCATTTCGTCAGTCGCTATTCTTGAGAGAATTTCTCTCTATTGTCAATTTTATCAGGAATTCCACCATCTCCGAATGCTTCCCATGCCTGAAGTCGTTCGGATAGGGCATGTTGAATTCCTCTTCGAGGGCCTTTCGGTAGTCGGATTCGGGGAGTACTCGGGGGCCCTTGCAGACGGCCTTGAGGTTGGAGTCGGAGACGTCGCTGATGGTCACGTGCTCGAAGTAGGGCTCCAGCAGGGCCTCGAGGGTGTCGGGGGTGTGGAAGCGGAGCTTCTGCCACTTGCCCTGGACGAAGTTCATCTCCACGTTGTTGTCGTCGAGGAAGGACATGTTGATCGCGCCGCCGGTGGTCGCGCGGTTGGCGTTCTCCATCCGTGTCTCCTTGATGAGGCTGCGGGTGCCGAGGCACACGGTCCCTTCGGCGGAGCACAGGGCGTTGACGGTGGCGAGGACCCAGTGCTGGTAGTCGAGGCTGGTGGTCGCGTTGATGACGGAGTCGAGGACCACCACGTCGAAGAGGCCGCCGTCGCGCAGCTCCTTGTGGAGGGCGCGGATCATGCTGACGACCGAGCGGATGTCGACCGCGTACTTCCCGGGGGCGGTGCGGTAGGGCTCGTAGTCGAGGACGGAGTAGCCCTTGCCGCGCAGCATCTTGGCGTAGTCGCCGTGGCCGGCGCCGAAGTCTATGACTCGCTGTTCGGGCTTGAGCCAGGGCAGGACGAGCTTCTCCCAGGTCTCGGAGCCGTAGGTGAGCGTGTTCTTGGCCTTGGACGTGCGCTGGCGCAGCCGCTTCGGCTGGACGATGTGCTGGTTCCACACCGGGGCTTGGCCCTCAATGGCAGTCCAGTCGTAGACGCCGTACTCGCCGGTGAGGTCAGCGTGGAGTTGGGCGGCATCGGGCGAGGGGACAGTCCAGGCGAGCAGGTCGAAGCGGTGTGCGGCGGCGACGACGGCGTACTCGGCGTTGAGGATGATCCGGCCCTGGTCGTCCATGACGACGGAGCCCCATGGGCCGTGGCCGGCGCACATCTGGCCGATCGCGTTGATGAAGGCCCCGTTCTTGCGATCGTCCACCCGGATGGACTGCCACGGCACCCAGCTCCAGCAACCCATCTCTCCCGGCCCGGCGTGGACGATCGACGCTTCGGTCTCGACCTTGTTGTGGAGGAGGTTGAACTTGATCTCGTCCTGGAGGCGGACGGTGGTGCCGAGCATCACCGCGGGGGTGTGGGTGATGCCGAGCGCGGTCATGCCCTTGGTCCGCTGGTGGCCGGCGACAAGGGTGCCGTTGGCGTTGAGGATGACCGGCTTGACGATGCCGTGGCGGCGGATGCTGGCCTGGAGCCGCTCGAACGCGGCCGGGCTGAGACGGCGCGGGTTGTAGTCGGCGGGGCGCAGCTCGGCGAGCGGGTACGCCTCGTGAAAGGTGGTGGTGGGCGCGCTGCTCATGCGGCATCGGCCTGCTTGTGGGCGTGCTGGAGCAGGTGCCAGCCGAAGCCGAGGTCGCCGTTGGTGTCCTCGATGAATTTGCCGTGGAGCTCGGTGAGGGCCTGGACTTCCTCGGCGGTGATCCGCACGCGCGTGGAGGACCACTGGAGGTAGCCCCACTGGAGGTAGTCCACGGTGGCCTGCTCGCCGGTTCCCGCACCGTCGCTGGTCAGTTCAAGGAGGCCGGGGAGTTCGACGTCGTCCAAGAGGGCGTCCAGGGCGTCCTGGTCGTAGCCGGTGCCCTCCAGGGTGGGGAGTCCGGCGAGGATGTCGGCAAGCAGCGCACTGTCGTACCCGGCGAGGTCGCTGGTGCGGTTGTCCACGACGACGATCCGGTCGGCGGCATCGTCGTCCACGTCGATCCAGGTGGCGGCGATCTGCTCCCAGCCGAGCTCGAGTGCGGCCTTGAAGGTGTGGTTTCCGGCGAGGATCTCGCCCGGCCGGCCGGTGAGGGTGCCGCGGTTGACGACGATGGCCCGGTACTGGCCATGGACGGTGAGGGACTCGCGGATCGCGGCGAGGTCACCGGTGCGCGGGTTGCGGTGGTACGGCGTGAGGTCCGCGACCGGTACCGCGAGCGGGAGGAGCAGTTCGGGGATGCGGGCGGGCGCTTGCGTCATGTCGTCCCTCGGTAGGCCGATTCCCCGCGCCCTACTGGTGATCAACCCTAGACGATGGCGGCCCGACTGGGCCGGGCCGCCGCCGCATGGCTACTCGGTCATGGCCTGGTGGTGTGCCCGGATCTGGCTGGCGGTCAGCTCTCGGGGGTAGATCGCCACCTTCCCGATGGCACCGAGGAAGTAGGAGCGCAGGGAGGCGGTTCCGATGCGGACTGGAGATGGCGTGCGGGTCGGGACGATGCCGTAGTCCGCGAGGCTGTCTTGGTCGCGGAGGGCGCCGTCCTTGTAGATCCTCACGTACCCTGCCGGGTAAGTCGCGCTGCTGTAGTTCGAGTTGATGACGAGGGCGTAGTGGATCCACTGGCCGGGCACCACGGGGTCCTGGAAGTAGGAGCCGGCACCAAGGCCGCCTGCGGGGTTGAAGGCGTAGCCGGAGATCCTGTTTCCGCGCCCTTCGGTGTTGCCCTGGGAGTAGATCCGGGCAGCCCATTCGCAGCCACCGGCCGGGCCGTAGGTGAGCTTGCCGAGCCAGTGGACGTACCCCGTGCCTTCGACCTTCGGGAAGGTGGTGCTGTCGGGTCTGATCCAGGCTTCCACGGTGAGCTGGCCGGTCGTGGCAGCGGACTGCTGCTCCTGGGCGGGGATTTCGACGTACTGGGAGGTGCCGTTGAAGAGGGAGGCGGTGTCTCCGTTGGGGAGGGTCGCGGTGCCGGGCGAGTTCCAGTAGGTGACAGCTCCGGGCCCGACCGTCTCGGAGTTCGTACCGGTCTCACCGAGAGGCAGGTACAGGGCGGGTGCGTCTGCGAGAACAACGGTGTCGTAGGTCGAGGCTGCGGGCACAGAGCTGAGCGTCGGTAGCACGGGGAGTCCTCTGATGTGGTGGCGTTCCCCGCGCCCCGGCCCGCTCACTCTATTCCGATCATCGCCTTCGCCGGCCACCCAGATCAGACCTGAACTGGTCAATTGACATCTGGTGATCGATAGATAACACTCGGTCACCGGCAAGGCTGTCTCCGGAGGGCAACCCGGGGATGGAGCTCATGGCTCAACTTCATCGCCGCCGACGCGACCGACGAGGTGCAGCCGGCCCAGGGGTCTTACGGCAGGACTCTTGGTCGAACTCCTCCACCAACAAGCTGCCTTGCCGCCCTGGTGCACCCCTGTGGGGCTGCCACTCCTGCACCGAGACTTCGCGTCGGCACAGTCTCGGCCCGACCACCGTTAGCGCGGAAGGCCGGGCCGAGCCTGCCTGAACGCATGCCTGGCCTACCTTCCTCAGCTGGAGGACCAGGATGAACTTCGCGGGATGGGGCGCAGCCGCTGTTGGGCTGCTAGCGGTGCTGGTTGCCACCGTCAGTGCGCTGCTCGATCACGTCGTGACACTGAAGCCCAAGGCCATCGCTGCCATCGTGGCGATTCGGGAGGTTCGGGAGGCGTGGCGTGGCCAACGGCACGATCTCCCGTGATGAGCAATTCCACAATTGCCCAACAGCGAATTGCCTGCCGAAAGACTGCGCAAGGCACTACCGTCCTGAGCTGCTGATTTGACTGACGGTCCTCGGGATCGCCAAACTCGGTTGCGTGGCGGCCTGGTTGAACAAACCGCGCCCACTCCACGCCTCTCGCCAGAGGCGTGGTGCTCGACGGCTCTGGAAGGACTGTTTCGCACCGGCGTGCGGGACTTAGGACGCAGAGCCACCCTCGCAGTTACGTCGAGGTGAGCAGCCCCCATCAGTGGGCAATCGGCCGCGGGGTGGTCCGCGCCGAGCATGAGCGGCGGGTATCGCGCGATCCCCGCCGCAGCTAGACCGAGAACTGCGCCGGCAGCGTCTCGATTCGTCCGACCGCGTTGGCGGTGGGCCGGGTCGAGCCTGCCTGAGCGCAGCTTCATCCCAGCCTCCGCCGGAAAGTGGGGAGTTGTGGGAGTGGCTGGCTGGCTCGCGGTCGTCATCGCGAGCGTGGACAAGGTCCCGTTGCTGAGCGCCAAGGTGATCGTCAGCATCCGCTCGATGCGGGCGGTGATGGATGAACTGAAGAGGCGGGGCAACGCCGAGGTCAGCGGGCGAGGCGCGTCAGTCGAATGATGAGGGGCACCCGGCGGTCAGCGGCCGGGCGCCCCTCGCCAGTGGTCATTCGCCTCGGATCTCGATCCGGGCCTGTCCTGGTGTGATCTCTCCGGCGCAGAGGCGGTGGATTGTCTCCAGCTGCTCGCGCAGTGACCGGCCGCTGGTCCGGGCGAGTTCGGCGGCGGTGGCCAGGCGCTCGTAGAGGTCATCGAGCTGAATGTCCGTGATGGTGCTGGCGGTTGCGCGCTGCACGGAGGACTCCCATCTCCGGGGACTGTACGAGACGGTATCCGCCGGGAGAACAGGGCCTTGGTCGGCGCTCACCTGTTGTTGCACCTGCAGAGGCCGTTCGGGAGGCACCAGGAGTCGCATGACTTGCACCAGATCGCGCCGGGGACGGGTGGTGTGCGTTCGGTCTGGTCGTTGAGGGCGGCGAGGAGGGTGGCTCGGTGTTCGGCGGCGTGGGGGTCCGGCGTGATCGCTGGCTGGGCCTTCCGGCTGGGGCGGGGCGGGGTAGGGCGGTTGCGTTCGGCGAGCACTGCGCGCAGTGAGCCGTACCGCTCGTTCATGAGCTGGACGTAGAGGTCGGGTTCCACTGCGTCGTCGCTGTTGTAGGTGGCTGGCATGTGGGCTCCTTGTGGTGCGCGAGGACCCGCCCCAGGAGTGGTTGGGGCGGGTCCGGGTCGTGGGTGGTGCGGCGCCCTGCGTGACCCCTTGGGGGGCCGGCGCCTGGCGGGTGGGGCGCGGGGGGGTTGCCGCCCGCCAGGCGCGGTTGTGAGGGCGCCGCTTCCACGGCGCTGTTGCTCAGGGCCGCCGGATGGGGCGGCTGCCCTGAGCAACAAGCTGACCGTATCACTTACTTAAGTTGTCGCCTACTTTTTCTGGAGTGCGTGATGCAGAGAGCCTCCGAAGCCGAACCCGTCGAACGGCTCCGTGCCAAGCGGGTCGGCCTTACTGTCGGGGATGAACAGGCTTTCTTGGAACGCGGGTTGAGTGCGCCCGAAGTCAGCGCCCGTCATCTGCGCCCAGGTGAGCTTCGGGGCCGCCGCGGGGGGTGGCGGTGCGGTCAGCTGTCCGGTGATGGGCAGGACGAGCACCACCGTGCGCACCGTGATGCCGATGGGGTGGAAGGCATCGTCGGGCAGGGGCTCGATGGTCCCACCGGCGTCCTTCACGTGCTGGCGGAACTGGGCGGTGGCCCGGTCGTTCCTGAAGGTGACCCCGGCGGACATGATCGCTACCAGCTTGCCGCCCGGGCGGACGAACCCTTCGGCGTGGCTGACGTGCCGCAGGTCCTGACGCCCGGAGAAGGGCGGGTTCATGACGACTGCGTGGTAGTCGGGGCGGCGGGGCCGCTTGAGGAAGTCGCCCGTGATGACCTCGCGGGCGTAGCCGGCGTCGCGGATTGCGGCGGCACTGGTGGGGTCCAGCTCGATGCAGTCCACGACGGCGCCACGGTCGGCGAGAAGGCGGGCCAGTGCCCCCTCGCCGGCGGAAGGCTCCAGGACCAGCTGGTCGGTGTCGATCTCGGCGAGGTCGGCGAGCCGCTCTGCGACGGGCCGGGGCGTGGGGTAGAACTGCCGCTCGACGGTGCGCTCCTTGGCCGTCTGCACCTGCCCCGCGGCGAGGAGGGCCGCGACAGCCTGCGCTGCGTCGCCGGGGAAGACGTGCGCCTTGCGGGTCCGCTGCCAGTGCCCGCCGGCTGTGGCGAGCAGCTGGTCGATGCGGACGTAGAGGGTGCGGCCGAGCTGGGTGGGCAGGCGCAGCTCGGTGCCGTGGCTCTCGGCCTGCTCCAGGACTTCGCGGATCTCGTTGTCGATCTTCACTGCTGTTCTCCTCCATGAACACGGAGGGGCGGCCGGTGTTGGCCGCCCCTCCGGCGGATGATGGGTCAGGCGGACTGGGTGGCCGCCTCGGCCTCGGCCGATTCGGCGTCGGGGGTCTGCTGGGCGGGCTCGGCGCTGGCGGGCTCGGCCGGGTGCTCCTCGGGCGTGCTGTCGGTCTGCCCGGCGGTCGGCGCAGTCGGCTCCGGCGAGTCAGTTTCGGCGGTGTCCTGCTCGGCCGGGCTGTCGCCCTTCGACTCCGGGGTGCCCGGCTGGGTGGGCGGGAGCGCCTCGGGGTTCACGACGATGGCGTGGGCCTCGGCGGCCGCCTTGCTCTGCCGCAGCTGGAACATCGCCTTGCTGACCGCCTGGCTGACCCGGCCCAACTGGTCCAGGCGTGCGGTGAACTCGCCCTCCAAGGCGTCCACGAGCTCCGGAAGCGGCTTGGTGGCGATGGCGTCGAGCTTCGCGATCATCCGCTCGATCTGGTCAAGCTGGGTCCGGGTCGCCTTCCGGTTGGCGAGGCGCTCGACGCGCTGCTCCTCCGTCATATCCTCCAGCGCCAGCAGCAGGGGCTGGTTCTGCTGCTGCTTCACCTGGAAGACGAAGTGGACCAGTTCGTTCTCGCTGGCGAACTCGCCGCGCGCCCACTTGGCGAGCACGGCCTTCTGGTTCGCCGGGGTGAGCTGCGAGATCTGCACGGCGGCCTGGGTGCCGATCGCCCCCTTGTTGACGTGCTCGGCGATCGCGGGGATCAGGTCGAGGAGCTTCAGACGGAGGTTGACGAACTGCGTGGTCTTCCCGAAGTCGGCGGCGACCGACTCGGGGGTGGCGCCCTCCTCCTCATTGAGGATCCTCTTGAAGGCGCGGGCCTCCTCGATCGGGGTCATGTCCTCGCGGTTGAGGTTCTCGGCGACGGCGTCCTTGAAGCTGCGCAGCGTGTACGGGCCGTCGATGATGACGGCGTCGATGGTCTCCGCCTCGTTCAGGTGGGCGGCCCGCCAGCGGCGCTCACCCATGACGATCTCGTAGCCACCACGCTCCTCGTCCTTGCGGACGATGATCGGCTGGAGCTGGGTGCGCTCGGCCATGGAGGCGGCGAGCTCCATCAGGGCGGCGGAGTCGAAGTACTCGCGCGGCTGGTCCTCGTTGCGGTGCACCTCGCCGAGCGGGAGTGCGACGACGGCCTTGCCCTTGGCCATCTCGACCTCGAGCGACTCCAGGCCGTTGGTCTCGGCGGCGGTCGGCTCGGCCGGGGCCGGCGACTCGGCTGCCGCCTCCACCTGCTGGTCGGTCTCCACTGCCTCGATCGCGGCGGCGGTCGGCTGCTCCTGCGTCGACGCCTCGACGGAGGCGGTCGCCTTGACCGCGGGGGCGCTCTTGCGGGTGGGCGCCTTCCGGGGGACGGCGGCCTTGCGGGTGTTGGTGGCCTTGCCGGGCTCGGTCTTGACGGTCATTTCGGACTCCACTCCAAGAGGTTTCCGGGGACTTCCCCCCGTCCTTATGACTTAATTTTATACGCATAAGGGGGAGGGGGCAAGCTCGAATTTGGAGTTTTGCAGGGCAGGCGGCATGTGACCCACCTGGTGGCATGTCAGCCGAGATGCGCGGAGCCGTCGCCCAACTGGGCCTGCGCCTCGATGGCCGCCCGGTCCACGATCGCGATGTCACACAGGAGACCGATCGCTTCGCCCACGCCTATGCCCTGGCGGTCCGCCAGTTCGGTCTCCTGGAGCCGTGCCAGCACCATGGCCCGGTCGATCATCAGGACTTCCCCCTCGCGGCCATCCCGACCGCGCATCGCGTGCGGAGGATGCACGCGCGAAAAGATGGCCGGTCCAACAGCCTCGGCAGGGCACCCCCGAGCCGCTCATGATCGGCGACCTTCCGGTAGCTTGCATCGTGTCGCGACACATTGTCAACGATCATGAACAATCAGCCCTGATGGCATCGGAGGAGGTCTGCGCCATGACAACGGACTCAGGGTGCAGGATCCACTGATGCACGCATCCCAGCCGCCGCCAGAGGCACCGCGTTCCCTGGCCGCCAAGCTCGACTTACTACTGCGCCGCCTCGCCGCGAGGAGCGGCCGCGTGCCATCGGTGCGCGAGCTTGCCGCCCGAACGGCCCGCGAGGATGGTGGCAAGCCAGCGGTCACGCACACAGTGATCAACGATCTACTTAACGGCACGAAGTCGAATCCTCCCTGTACTACCATCCAGGCAGTAGCGCAGGCGTTCGAAGCTCCGTCCGCATACCTGCTACCCGGATGGAACGACCTTGCGTCTCTCACCGTCTACGAGCACGAAGAGCGTGCTCGTGAGGCGCTGCGGCTGGTCGCGGACCTCGACTCGGGGGCGCTAGACGAACTGCTTGCCGCTGCTCGTGAGATTCGCGAACGGCACGCACCCGGCACCGCGCCGGCGCCTGAGGTGCCGGATGTGCCACCGCTGGCGCCTGAGCCCACAAGGCCCGGCCGGCGAAGGGGAGGTCGGCGCAGCGACGCCGAGATGGCGGCCAGGGCCGCCGACTACTAGGGAGGTTAGACAACAGCATGCTGGACGCCCTGATCTTCGGGCTGTGCACGCTTGTCGGGCTTGGAGGGACCGCAGCGACCCTGCGGGTGGCCTGGCAGCGGCGGCACGAGGAGGACTACGGCCTCTCACGTTGGGCCAGAACATCGGCATTCGCCGTGGTGACCCTTGGCGTTGCGTTGGCGATCCCCGCCCTGGCAAGTTCTGTTGAGTCCTTCACCGGCATCCCGAACGTCGCCAAGCTCGGCGCGCACCTGTGCGCCGTCGCGTGGAGCTGCAGCATCCAGATCATGCTGGTGGACTGGGCGTATGAGCACTGGGCCGTGCCGACCCATGCCTGGTACCGCGTCTTCGTCGCATTCGGCGTCGTTGCCGCGCTCATCCCCATGTTCATCGCCGCGTCCGACGACGCCAAGAACATCCAGTTCACAACCGAGTTCGCCGGCAACCACACCGTGCACTCCTACCTGCTGGTGTACCTGGCCTACATCGCCGTAACCTGCGCCGAACTGACCTTCCTCTGTACGAAGGCGGCTGCGATCAACCGCCGGGCCGGTCGCATCAGGCAAGCGACCGGCCAGCGCATCGCCGCCGTCGCAGCCGTGTTCGGTCTGGCCTACGCCGCCAGCAAGGGCAGCTACTTGATCACGTACTCGGCGGGCAACCCGTGGTCGCTTGCACTGGAGGAGAAGCTCTCCCCCTCCCTCGTGGGCATCTCTATCGCCCTGCTGATCATCGGTCTGTCAGTCTCGGCCACCGGACCACGCCAGCAGGCGTCGCCTCATAGCGCAACGCCGTAGACGTGCCGCTGTAGCAGCGCGCATGGGTGGACCGGCGGAAGAGGGCCAGCCAGGCGCCCGTCTGCTCCACCCTGGCGCCTGGCTTTCACCGTACGGTCACCCTTGGCGCACGCCCCACGGTCGCCTCGCGCACCCCGTAACCTCGCAGGGGCTGAGGCTCTTGCTCGGGTAAGCGGGATAGTCCGTTGGATGGAACTTGGAGATGAAGTCCGGGAAGTCCGGTACCGGGAAGACCATCTGACTGTCGATTCCAGGCGGGCGTTCGTACATCGTGGGGAACTCGAGGGTGGCCCAAGTCCAGAGGGCACCTGGCAACGGTCCGAGTCGCCGGATAGTCCACGGCACGTGGTTCGGTGTCCATACCTGGTCACCGATGCGCACTCGGTGACCGTCCTTCGTCAACGGGGCCCGCTGAAACATACTTCCCCCAGTCATTCCGGCCGACAAGGTACGGCTACCCCGCCAGCTCCCGGAACACCCAGTTCCACAGGCGAGTCCGCACTCTCAACTGGCTCCTGAAGCATTGAGGCTGCACAGCGACCTTGAACCACGTCGGCTTCACCGACCGCGCCTTAACCACTCACACGCCCCGAGTGCGCGAGCGGCGCTGGTAGGACTCGAGAGCGGCCAGGAAGTCCTGCCGCGTCAGGTCCGGCCACAAGGCTGGGGAGAAGTGCAGCTCACTCTGGAATCCCTGCCAAGGCATGAAGCCGCTGAGGCGCTGCTCCCCGGATGTGCGGATCACGAGGTCGGGGTCGGGCTGGCCGCTGGTGTACAGGTGCCGCGCTATGTCCCGCTCTTGAACTGCGTCTGCAATCTGCTCGGCGTTGTACCCGCGAGCGGCGAGCTCCGCGACAGCGCGGCGGAACGCGCCGACCAGCTCTTCCCGGCCTCCGTACGCCACAGCGATGTTGACCTGCATCGCCTCCGGGTGAGCAGGTTCGAGTGCCGCGATCCGTTCCATGGTGCAAGCCGTACGCTCCGGCAGAAGACTGAAGTCACCGATCGGGCGGACGTCCCAACAGTCAGCGTCCCGCAGGTCGAGGACCAGGTCCTCGATGATGCCGATGAGCGGCCTGAGTTCAGCGGCCGGCCGTTGCAGGTTCGCCACCGACAACAGCCAGAAAGTGACGACCTGAATGCCGCTCTCCTCACACCAGGTCACCACCTCCCGGACCTTCGCTGCTCCTGCCCGGTGGCCTTCGACGGTGGACAGACCGCGGGCCTTGGCCCATCGTCGACTGCCGTCGACGATCACCCCAAGGTGTCTGAGCTGCGTGCTTTTGGTCGGTGGTGCGGGGCTCAGCTGGTTGTTGATGACGACTTCTCCGCGTTGCGCCAGCCCAGGACCACACGGCCAGGCTCGACAGTTCTGATGCCCTTCGCGGAGGCCTGGAAGACCTCGACCTTGGTGAGGAGCAGGATGGCGATGCCGCGCTTGGCCTTGGCCGGGGCGTGCTCCCACCACGCGATTGCCTTGTCCACATCGTCAAGGTGTGGTGCCGCAACGGCCTGTTCGAGGAAACGGATCCGAGCCCGGAGCTGCTTGCTATCCGCCTTGGCCTGCCGCTCGACCTCGTGGAGGGTCGTTCGGCTTACCTTCGCGTCGACGTAGTCGCGGGCCAGGTCCTTGGCAGCCGTCTTCAGCTCATCGATGCGTGCCCTGGCTGCTTCGGCCTCGGCGGTCAGAGTGCGCCGGGCGGCCTCCAGGGCAGTCTGGGTCTCGGGCCGGAGAAGTTTGGCGAGCAGGTACTCACCGACGTAGCTCTCCAGCAGTTCGGCGTCGATCCGGACGTGGCCGCACGCGGACTTGTACCCGGGAGCGTCGGAGTTGGAGCGAGCTCCCGCCAGCGGCTGCTGGCATAGACCGCAGACCCCGAGCCCGCCGGTGAAGACGTAGTCGTAGGCGTCTTGCTTAGGCACGGACGCCTGCTCCTGGTCGAGCTCTCGGAGCTGTATGAATTCCTCACGGGTGATGATCGCCGGCTTGCCGGTCTCAACCAACTCGCCGTTGGCGTCCTCCGCCAGGCCAGCGATCATGGGGTTGCCCAGCAGGCGGCCCACGGTCATGGAGTTCCACTCGGCGCCGCGTGCGCCCCTGTGGCCCTGAGCGTTCATCCACCGACCGATGTCGGCCTTGCTCGAGCCGGACGCGCGACGAGACGCGGCATCGCGAATGGGCTGCACCTCAGCTTCGCGCAGTCGCGTGCCGTCAGTGTCGTCGAAGCCGTATTGCCTCGGCATGCCGTCCTACCTAGCTTGTTGTCGCAGTGCCCCGACCCGCGCGGTGGCAACTTTGGGCTAAGTTGCCACCACTTTGGGATCGGCCAAGCGCCCTCTACGGGAGCACCGTTGGCAGTCCCAGCACCTCCCGTAGGGAGGCAGTGGAGACCTTCATTGTCCCGCCGAGCTGAAGCGTCTTCGCTGGAAAGTCGCCCGAGCGGATCAGATCCATGGCCTTGTTGCGGCCGATTCCGAACGCCCGAGCAGCCGTCTCCACGCTGACGATCGCTGGCAGGTCAAGCAGCTCACGCAGAGTCATAACCTTTGACCCGGTCGAGCTTGCGGGTGTTGCAGTTGTCATCAGCTGCCGCGTTTCTCCCCCGCGCACAACTGCTTCGCAGCATACGGCACCGTCACCCGAGTAGGGCAAGATGGAACGATCCCAAACCAGTAAGTGCGTATGAAAATTTCATACGCACTTACTCTCAGTTACCACTAGACGCCAGGGGGGCGTGTGGGCATCGCCAAGATGTTCAAGGACATGACCTACAAGCGGTGCGGATGCACCGAGCCGGTTCTGCGGGACGACGGGAGTCCGGTCCTCACCGCAGCCGGGAAGCCGAAGCTGCGGTACCTGGAGAAGACCTGCCCAGAGCTGAGGAAGGCCGGTCACGGCACCTGGCACTACAGCTTCGAGGTCGAGCAAGGCGCGGACGGCAAGCGCCGGCCTCGGGCCAAGCGGGGCAACTACGACACCCAGGAGAAGGCAGCCGAAGCCGCGAAGGAGGCGTGGGACCTCGCCCAGAAGGGCGTCAACGTGGTCTCCCAGGAGACCGTCGAGCAGTTCCTCCGGCGCTGGCACAAGGCGAAGACAGTCGAACTCTCCCGCACCACGGCGCACGAGTACGGACGGGACATCGACCTCTACCTCGTCCCGCATCTCGGGGCCGTCCGCCTGAACAGGCTCCGCACCCCGCACGTGCAGGAGATGATCAACTGGTTCGCCGACGACAACCAGCGCCGGATCAAGCACCGCGAGCGCGTCGAGGAGCTGAAGGCCGCCAGCGTAGCCGCCAACGCCGCTTGGCGCGCAGCCGCGAAGGCGGAGAAGGCGGAGAAGCGGGCCCTGTGGACGGCCGCCCGGGAGGTCTACGAGGCGCAGCGGCGAGAGGTTCAGCGGGTCACCGGCCCAAACACCCTGCAGAGCCTCAAAGCGACGCTGCGGGCCGCCTTGAACGACGCGATCAAGCAGGACCTGATCGTGAAGAACTACGCCTCCCTGGCCACGTGGCCCAAGCCGGTCAAGGTGAAGGCACTGGTCTGGACCCCGCCGAGGATCGCCTTCTGGAAGCGGACCGGCCGCAAGCCCAGCCCCGTGATGGTCTGGACGACGATGCAGACCGCGCAGTTTCTCGACTTCATCGTCGACGACCGGCACTTCCCGCTCTGGCACGTCATCATCTTCCGTGGCCTGCGCCGCGGTGAAGCCGCAGCCATCCGGTGGGACGACATCGACTTCAAGGCCGGGGTCCTGCACGTCCAGGACCAGTTCGTCACGGTGAACTACAAGGTCTTCGAGGACACGCCGAAGGCGGACTCGGAAGGCGACGTCAAACTCGACCGCAACTCGATCCAGTTGCTCAAGCAGTGGCGCAAGCTCCAGCGGGCCGAGCGGGCTGACCTGGAAGAGGCTGGCGGGGTCTGGGCGGACAAGGAGAACCTCGTCTTCACGAAGGAGGACGGGAGCGCCTACCACCCCCAGTTCTTCACCGACCGCTGGGATAGGCTGGTCGTCCTGTCCGGCCTCCCTCCGGTACGACTCCATGACGGCCGGCATGGGGCCGCCTCGCAGGCGCACGAAGCAGGGGTGCCATCCAAGGTCATCCAGAAGATGCTGCGCCACGCCTCCGAGCGGACAACGAAGGACATGTACACCTCGATCATGCCGGAGGCCGAGGAGCGGGCCGCCGAGGCTTCGGTCGACCTGGTGGGCGCCGCCTTGACTTTGGTCCGGCAGAAGAAGGCCAAAAAGGCGAAGAAGGCAGCCAAGGTCCTGGCAGGCGTCTGACCTGCTGTAACGCGGTGACGTCCGGGGAGATGGGCCCCGACTCGTCCCCAGAGCGTTCCCAGAGCGTTCCCAGAGGGCTCACGCGAGGCCATTTGAGGCGACAGGTCTATACCTGTCGTTTGTCTGCGTGCACGCAAAAGGCCAGGTCACGGGCTATGTGACCTGGCCTTTTTGCGAGCCGCTTTCGGGATTCGAACCCGAGACCTACGCATTACGAGTGCGTTGCTCTGGCCAACTGAGCTAAAGCGGCAGCCGCTGCCGCGACGCTCCGCTGGGGAACCTCGCTGGCAACGCGGGCCAGTCTACACGGCTTCGCGGGGTGATCCGCACCGGGTTTCAGGCGGAGGACGCGGCGAGCTTCACGGCGAAGCCGGCGAAGAGCATGGCGACGGCGCTGGTCAGGCCGGCGGAGAGGCGCTTGCGGCGGCTGAAGGCGGCGGAGAGGGCGGTACCGGTGAAGATCAGGGTGGTGAGGTAGAGGACGCTGAACGCCTGGAGGATGCCGCCGAGGACGGCGAAGGAGAGGGCGGGGGTTCCGTAGTTCGGGTCGACGAACTGGGTGAAGAAGGAGAGCAGGAAGAGGATCGCCTTGGGGTTGAGCAGGCTGATCGTCAGGGCGCGGCGGAACGGCCGCTCGGTGGCGGCAACCACGGGGGCTTCGGGAGCGGCGGAGGCCGCGGCGCGGCGCTCGCGCCAGAGCTGGCGGGCGGCCCGCAGCATGCCGAAGCCGATCCAGAGCAGGTAGGCCGCGCCACCGAACTTCACCACCGCGAACACCGCCGGGTTGGCCTTGAGCAGGGAGGTGGCGCCGAGCGCGGTCAGCGAGATGAGGGTGAAGTCGCCGACGAAGACCCCGGCGGCGGCCCGGAAGGCCGTGCGGGCACCGCGCCGGGCGGCCACCGAGAGCACGTACAGCGAGTTGGGGCCGGGCAGCAGGACGATGACCAGGGCGCCGAGGACGTAGGTCGCCAGGTTGTTGACTCCGAACACGGTGCGGCTCCTCAGCACGATGTCAGCCGGATGGGCGAATCATCGTAACCGCGGAGCCGCAGGCAGTTGAAACGGCAATCAACCCGCTACTTGGCGCAACGCGTCCCCGCTGCCGGGGCGTCGCCGCCCAGCAGGTAGCGGTTGACGGCCCCGTCCACGCAGGCGTTGCGCCGCCCGTAGGCGGTGTGACCGTCGCCGTCGTAGGTCAGCAGCCGGCCGGACTCGAGCTGGGTGGCCAGCGACTGGGCCCAGGCGTAGGGGGTGGCTGGGTCCCGGGTGGTGCCGACCACCACGATCGGGGCGGAGCCCGCCGCGCGGACGGTGTGCGGGGCACCGGTCGGCTTGACCGGCCAGTACGCGCAGGCCAGGGCCATCCAGGCCATGTCGCGGCCGAAGTGGGGCGAGGTGGTCTGGAACGCGGGCAGTGCCTTCCGCACGTCGTCCGGCCCGGCGAAGGGCGCCGGCAGGTCGAGGCAGTTGACGGCCATGTTGGCGAACATCAGGTTCGGGTAGCTGCCGTCCGGCGAGCGCTCGTAGTAGTCGTCGGAGAGCCGGAGAAGCCCGCTGCCGTCGCCGCTCTTGGCCGAGGCCAGCGAGGTGCGCAGCTGCGGCCAGAGGAACTCGGCGTACATCGCCTGGATCACGCCGGTTGTGGCCTGCGACTCGGTCAGTACCCGGCTGCCGTCCGTCTTCAGCGGGTGGGCGTCGATCTGCTGGAACAGCGCGTCCAGCTGCTGGCCGGCCTGCTGCACGCTGGTGCCGAGGGGGCAGTCGTCGTGGGTGACGCAGTCCTTTGCGAAGGCCGCCCAGGCGGTCTCGAAGCCGCCGGCCTGGACCTTGTTGCCGGTGACCGAGTCCAGGGACGGGTCCATCGCGCCGTCCAGCACCATCCGGCCGACCCGGCTGGGGAAGAGCCCGGCGTAGGTGGCGCCGAGGAAGGTGCCGTAGGACTTGCCGAGGTAGTGCAGCTTGTCGTCGCCGAGCAGCGCCCGCAGCACGTCGAGGTCGCGGGCCGACTCGACGGTGCTCACATGGCCCAGGAAGGCGCCGGACTTCTGCTGGCAGGCCGCCGCGAACTCCTTGTCGGCAGCGACCAGCTTGTCCGTCTCGGCCTGGTCGTCGGGGGTGATGTCGACGGCGGTGTAGGCGTCCATCCGGTCCCCGCTCAGGCAGGTCACCGGGCTGCTGCGGCCGACCCCGCGGGGGTCGACGCCGACCAGGTCGTACGAGGCGCGCACGCCCGAGTCGTAGCCCTTGGCGACCGACTCGACGTAGTCGACGGCCGAGCCGCCGGGGCCGCCCGGGTTCAGCACCAGCGAACCCGTCCGCTTGGCCGTGCCGGAGGTGGGCGAACGGACGGCCGAGAGCACCAGGTCGGCGCCGGCGCCCGGGTGGTCGTAGTCGAGCGGGACGTTGAAGGTGGTGCACTCGAAGCCGTCGTCGCACGCGTGCCAGCTGAGCTTCTGCGCGTAGTACGGCGCGAGCGCGGCGGCCGGCTGGGCCGGCAGCGGCTCCAGCGGGGCGACGCCGGGGACGAGGCCGTCGGCGGAGGACTTGGAGGAGGACGGTGCGGTGGCGCCCGTCCCCGCTCCGCCCTCGCCGGCGGAGGAGCAGCCGGCCGCCAGCAGGCCGGCCAGCGCCAGCGCGGCGGGCAGCCGCAGGCCGTACGGGCTGGTCCTGCTCGGCCGGGCAGCGCGCATGGCGGTTCTCTCCTCAAGGGCGGTACGGGAACGGGCCTGAGCGTATCCCCCGCCGGGCCGGCCGGAGCCGGAGGACAGGCCCGGTTGCACCATCCAGCGGCAGCACCACACGCAGCAGGGGCAACCCCGCTGTCCCTGGGGGTGCTGGGCCTCAGGACGGGTGGGCCAGGGTCTCGGCCAGGTACTGGACGGCGATGCGGACGAGGCGGAGGCGTTCGCGTTCCGGGGTGTAGTCCTCGACCACCTCGGAGAGGCGGACCTGGGCCTGGGCTGCGCGGCCCTGGCCGGTCTTGAGGGCGGTCTGGAGACGGTGGGCGGCGTCCTGGCCGTCGCGGTCGCGTTTGGCGGCGGCGAGCAGCAGGCGGGCCGGGGTGGTGCCGGGGGCCGCGGCGCCGGTCTGGGCCAGGGCCGGGTCGTCGTAGCGGCCGGAGACCGCGGCGGCGGCGCCGTAGAGGTCGGGGCGGGCCAGGCCGGCGGCCGCCGCGCAGGGGGCGCCGGCCTCGACGCCGAGCACACCCCAGCCGCCGGGCCCGGCAGGCAGGGTGCGGAAGGCGGTGCCGACCGCCGTCCGCAGGGCCGCGTCGTCGGCCACCGCCTGCGGCGCGGCGGCGACCAGCTCGCACGGGTGCGCGGTACCGGTCGGCGACTCGGGCGCCACCACCACGAACGGCCGGGCCCGGCCGAGCTTCACGGCGGAGGCGACTCCGTCGAAGACGTCCGGCAGCTCGACGTCGGCGGTGGTCCGGGCTCCCCCGGCGTGCAGCACGATCACCGGGAAGCGTGCGTTCGGATCGTCCTTGTACTGCGCGGGCAGCCAGACCCGCACGGCCCGCGGCCGTCCGTCCGGCCCGGCCACGGATCCCTCCATCAGGTCCCCGCCCGCCGGGTGCCCGAGCACCCGGAACTCCACCTTGACCGCCGAAGGCGCGGAAGCCGTTGCGGAGGACGGCGTGGAGGACGGTGCGGAGGACGGTGCGGAGGACGGCGCCACCGCGTCCACCGCCGGAGCGGAGGCTGCCGCGGCGGCGGCCCGTACCTCCCCCGCCGCGCCGCCGGCCCCCAGCACACCCCGCCCGTCCACCACCAGCGCGACCGTCAACGCGGCGACACCCATCCCGCAGACCACCACTCCCCCGGCCCGCACCAGCAGCGGCCGCTGCTCCGCCGCCAGCTCGTACGTCTGCGCCGCCTTGAGGTCACGCCAGCGGCGCAGCACGGACCGGGCCAGCCAGAGCCCGGCGGTCACGGACAGCAGCAGGGGCACGACGAGGAGCGGACGGGGCATGGGACGCACCACCTCGGGAGAACCGGCACCGGTCGACCCCGACGCCAGGTGCGCCCGGGCCATGGCGTACTCGGTCCACAGGGTGCTGGACGCGCGCCGTGACACCGCGCGGGCTCCCGGAGCACCCCGGCACATTCACTCGAACGAGTGGTCAACCGGGCGGCACCCGGAGGGGCCGCTCAGCCCGCCCGGAGGGCGACCGTCATCGCCTCCACCGCGAGCAGCGGGTCGACGTTGCGGTCGAGTGCCCGGCGGCAGGCCAGCACGGCCTCGATCCGGCGCAGCGTGTTCTCCGGCTGCCCGGAGCCGGCGATCCGGTCGAGGGCGGAGCGCTGGTCCTCGTTGGCCAGGGCCCCGGCGGAGCCGAGCTGGAGGGCCAGGACGTCGCGGTAGAAGCTCAGCAGGTCGAGCAGGGCGACGCCGAGGGTCTCGCGCCGGGTGCGGGTGGCGCGGCTCTTCTGGCGCTTCTCCAGCTCCTTGGCCGCCCCGGCCAGACCGCGCGGGGCCCGGCTGCCCTCGACCGCGCCGTACGCGGCCCGCAGGTCCTCGGTCTCCTTGGCGTCCCTGGTCTCGGCCAGCGCCTCGGCGTCGGCCTTGGCGGTGTCGACCAGGCGCTGGGCGGCGCTCAGGCAGCCACCGATGTCGGCCACCTCGAGGGGGATGCGCAGCACGTCGAGGCGCCTGGTGCGGGCCTGCTCGTCCACCGCCAGGCGGCGCGAGCGCTCGACGTCGCCCTGCCCGGCGAGGGCGGCCAGCCGGGCCGTGCCGGGCTCGACGCCGTCGCGGCGGACCAGCATGTCGGCGACGGCCTCGGCGGCGGGGGTGCGCAGCACCAGCAGCCGGCAGCGCGAGCGGATGGTGGGCAGCACGTCCTGCACCGAGGGGGCGCAGAGCAGCCAGACCGTCCGGGGCGAGGGCTCCTCGACGCCCTTGAGCAGGGCGTTGGCCGCCGCCTCGGTGAGCCGGTGGGCGGCGTCGACCAGGATCACCGACCACTTGCCGCCGGTCGGGTAGCTGGCGGCGCGCAGCACCAGGTCGCGCATGTCGCCGACGCCGATGGACAGACCGTCGGTGCGGACGTACTTCACGTCGGCGTGGCTGCCGGAGAGCACCGTGTGGCAGCCCTCGCAGAAGCCGCAGCCGGGCTCGCCGCCCAGGTCGAGATCGGGGCTGGTGCACTGCAGGGCGGCGGCGAAGGCCCGGGCGGCGGTGGTCTGCCCGGCGCCGGGCGGGCCGGTGAACAGCCAGGCGTGCGTCATCAGCGAGGCGTTGCCACCGGGGGCCGCCGTACCGGTCACGGTGGCGCGCGCGGCCCGGGCAGCCGCCGTCAGCTGCTCGACCACCCGATCCTGCCCGACCAGGTCGTCCCACACACTCACGCCGCACTCCCGCCGATCAGCGCCATCCCTGCCCGAGCCTAACGCCGTCCGCCGACACCCGGGCCCACCCCGACCGGCGGCTCCTGCGCCGGGACGACCGCCGGCGGCGCGACAGGCTCCCGCAGCCGCGCGAAGGAGGCCCGCAGTCTCACCTTCAGCCAGGCCGAGGCCGGCCGCTCCACCCAGCGGTGCACCAGCCAGGAGAGCCCGGTCACCGCCACGACCAGCCCGAGGACCAGCAGCCACGGCGGCACCGATGCGCGGAAGACGAAGATCGCCTCCCAGCCGAGTTCCTCGTGCAGCAGGTACAGCGGGTAGGTCACCGCCCCGGCCGTGGTCAGCCACCGCCACCCGATCCGGCGGAACCAGCCGAGCGCGACCCCGGTCATCAGCAGGTAGAACACCGCGAGCAGCGCGACCACGACCCACTGCGGCAGCTGCGCCTCGGCCTGCCCGGCGACGAACCTGTACGTCGGCTCGGTCGCCCGGCAGCCCGCCAGGAAGCTGAAGCCGACCAGCAGCCAGAGCAGCAGGTCAGGACCGAACCGCCAGATCAGGAAGAACGCCAGCCCGGCCACGAAGAACCAGCAGTACTCCGGCATCACCACCAGCTGCAGCAGCGGCACCCCGGGCAGCCCCCAGGCCACCACCCCGGCCACCAGCCAGAGCAGGCAGAACGCCACCACCCGGCGGTAGGTCACCCCGAGCCACACCACGACGGCGAACAGCAGGTAGAACCGCGCCTCCACCCAGAGGCTCCAGTACACGCCGTCCACGTACGGAACCCCGAGCGGGTACTCGGCCATCGTGAGATTGGTCAGCACGTCCTGCCAGCGCCGGGGCGCCGTCCCGCCCGGGACGGCCCAGAGCACGGCGGTGGTGAGCAGCACCCCGAACCAGTAGGCGGGGAAGAGCCGCACCACCCGCGAGGTGAAGAAGTCACCCAGCGAGCGGCCCCAGCAGCTGAGGCAGATCACGAAGCCGCTGATCAGGAAGAACAGCTGCACGCCCAGCCAGCCGTACGCCGCCGGGACGTACACCCCGGGGAAGATCTCCCCGCGCGGCCGCGCCCAGTCCGAGCCGTACGCCACGTAGTGGTAGGCCACCACCATCAGGACAGCCAGGAACCGCAGACCGTCCAGCGCGACCAGCCGCGCCGGCCCAGCATTCTTCACAACCGCCAACTCTCCGCAGAACCGGACCACTCCGGGCCGCTCCGACACTTACCGAGGCAGCCCGTACCGTCCGGCTCCTACTTGCGGCCGCGCCGCTTGCGGTCCTTGCCCGGGGGCTCCTCACCGTCCCAGTCCGCCCACTCCGCACGCGAACCGAGCAGGGTGTCGGTCAGGCTCGGGAGGTCGTCCAGCGGGGTCTCCTCGGCCCAGTCCGGGCGGGGGCGCGGCTCGACCACGGGCATCTCGCGGGTCTGCTCGGCCTCGCCCGGCTGCTCCCGCCAGAGGCCGGGCGGCACCCGGTCCTCGGGGGCCAGCGGCACCGGCCGGTCCGGGGCAGCGGCCTTCGGAGCGGCCTTGGAGTCGGCCTTGGAATCCGCCGACGGCACCTTGGGCAGCACGGCGGTCTCCTCCGCGGGGGCGACCCGCGGCAGCACGGCCGTCTCGTCGGCGGGGGCGACCCGCGGCAGGACCGCCGTCTCCTCCGCCGGGGCGACCCGGGGCAGGACCGCCGTCTCGTCGGCCTTGCCGGCCTTGCCGGCCTTGCCGGCCTTCGCGGCCGCGGCGGCCTCGGCCGCCCGCACGGCCGCCTGCCGGTCCTGCTCGGAGATCTCCTGGGTGGGCTCCTCGACCCGCGGCGCGGCGTCCCCGCCGACCTTGGTCAGCTCCACCGTCGCACCACCGACAGCCGCAGCGGCAGCCGCCGCAGCCGCCAGCCGGGCCGCCTCGGCGCGCTGCAGCGCCTCCTCCGCCCGGCGCCGCTGCTCGGCGCGCTGGATGTCCCGCTGGCGCTGCAGCTCGGCCTGGGCCTCAGCCTCCGCCGCCAGGCGGGCCCGCTCGGCCTCCTCGGCCTTGCGCCGGGCCTCGGCCTCGGCCTGCCGCGCGGCCTCCTCGGCGGCGCGCTTGCGCTCGGCGGCCTCGGCCGCGAGCCGGGCCTCCTCCGCCTTGCGGGCGGCCTCCTCCTCGGCCACCCGGCGGGCCTCCTCGGCGGCCAGGCGCTCCTTCTCGGCCTGCTCGGCGCGCAGCTCCTCCAGGAGGGCGAGCCGCTTGCGCTCGGCCTCGGCGGCCTCGGCGGCGAGCCGGGCCTCCTCGGCGGCGCGGCGCTCGGCCTCCTCGCGGGCGAGGCGCTCCTGCTCGGCCCTGGCTGCCTTCTCCTGGTCGGAGAGCGGCAGCTCGCGGTCGAGCCGGTGGCGGATCGCGGTGGTCACGACGGCGGGCTGCCGGCTGCCGTCCACCACCAGGTAGCGGGCCGGGTCGGCGGCTGCCAGCGCGAGGAAGCCGGCCCGCACCCGGGAGTGGAACTCGGTGGGCTCGGACTCCAGCCGGTCCAGCGCCTCGGTGAACCGCTCGCGGGCGGCGGTCGGGTCGACGTCGAGCACCACGGTCAGGTCCGGCACCAGCCCGCCGGTGGCCCAGCGGGAGATCCGGGCGACCTCGGTGGCGGCCAGGTCGCGTCCGGCGCCCTGGTAGGCGATCGAGGAGTCCATGTACCGGTCGGTGATCACCACGGCGCCGCGCGCGAGCGCGGGGCGGATGACGTTCTCGACGTGCTCGGCCCGGTCGGCCGCGTAGATCAGCGCCTCGGCGCGGTGCGACAGGCCGGTGTTGCCGACGTCCAGGACGAGCGCGCGCAGCCGCTGCCCGATCGGGCTGCCGCCGGGCTCGCGGGTGAGCACCACCTCGTGGCCCTTGCTGCGGATCCACTCGGCGAGCGCGTTGGCCTGGGTGGACTTGCCGGCACCGTCGCCGCCCTCCAGGGCGATGAAGAAGCCGGTGCCGGTCACCCGGTGCGGGGCCAACGGGGCGCCGCCGCGCAGCGAGCGGACCAGCTCGCGGCCGAGCGGCACGCTGCCGCGCTGGTCGTCGGTCTTGAGCAGCACCACGGCGGCCAGCGCCATGGTCAGCAGCCCCGCGGTGGCCACGGCCAGCGCCGCCCCGCCGTGGATGAAGGTGAACCCGCCCGGCCGGACTTCGCCGTACTGCACCTCGCCGTAGGCGGCGGCGATCAGCGGCATGCCGACCAGCGCGCCGCCGACCACCAGGCGCAGCACCGCGTACAGGTGCTCGGTGACCTTCGGCAGCCGCAGCTCCTCGACCTCCTGGGCGAGCAGGGTGCGGCCGGTGGCGACGACGATCCCGGCGGCCAGCCCGGCCAGCGCGGTGAGCAGCAGGACCAGGACGAAGTCGAGCACCAGCCCGGCCAGGATCAGCGCGACCCCGGCGGTGAGCAGCGCGAGCACCAGCAGGCGGCGACGGGAGAGGCTGGGCAGGGTGGCCCGGGTGATCCGGATGCCGAGCGCGGGGGTGCCGGTCGCGGCGAGCACGACCAGGGCGAAGCCGATCGGGCCGGCCCGGTGGTCGACGGCGGTCAGCAGCCCGAGGGCGGCGACCCCGGCCATCGAGGCGTACGCGGCGGCGACGGCGAAGGTGAAGTACGGGGCGGAGCCGGTGCGGCCCTTGCTGAGGGCGGGGCCGGGGGTGGCGTCGGTGGGGGCGCGCAGGCCCTGCAGGGGGGAGCGCGGGCCGGTGCGCACCTCGGCGGGCAGCTCCTGCAGGTAGATCAGCACGGCGGAGGCGGCGAACAGCGCGGCCGCGCCGAGCCCGGCGACGGTCACCTGGTGGGCCCGCAGCCAGTGCGAGCCGAGCGCCGCCGCGGTGTTGTTCACCAGCGTGAGGACGGTCAGCAGCACGGCCGCCAGCGGAAGCGCGGCCCAGCCGGTGCGCTGCTCGACGGTGCGGACGGTGTCCAGGCTCGCGGCGGAGGGCCGCTGCTCGGCGGCGGGCGCAATGGGGCCTCCCCGGCCGAAGGCCGGGGAAGAGTCGGCGACCGGCAGCAGGCCGGGCACCGCGGCGTCCTTGGCCACCGCCCAGATCCGCTCGGCGGCACCGGCCAGGAAGGCGGTGGCGAGCAGCGGGTAGACGGCCGAGGCGCTGGTCCAGGTCAGCCACCAGGGCGCCAGGCCGAGCAGCACGGCGCGGAAGGCGTCGGCACCGAGGAGCACCCAGCGCCGGTCCAGCTTGCGGGCCACCAGCTGGTGCACCGGGCCCAGCAGCGCCGCGCCGAAGATCAGCGTGCCGAGCAGCCGGGCCGCGAGCACGGCGGCGACGGCGAAGGCCTGGGCACGGTAGCCGTGCCCGAAGGCGCTGCCCGTGAACGAGGCCGCCCAGGTCAGCGCGAGCAGTACCAGGACGCCGAGCCGGTCGGCGGTGCCGCCCACCAGCTGGGCGGTCCACAGCCGCCGGTAGGGCCGCTGGCGGAGCAGCGCCCGGGCCCGCTCACCGGGCGTCCCGGCGGGGGCGACCTCGGGCGGCTCGGGTGCTCCGGCGCTCGTGGGGGTGGGCTGCTCCTCGCTCGTCATACCGTCAGCGTAGCGGTCGGCACCTCGGGCAAAAGGTGGGCGGAGGCTCCGGATGCCCGGTCATGACAGGGTTGTGACGCGCTACGGGCCCGCACTCGGTGAGTGCGGGCCCGTAGCGGACACGGCGCTGCTGTGAGCGGACTCTCAGCTCAGCTCTCGTCGGTGGCGGCCTTCGCCACGGCCGTCTTCTTGGCTGTCGTGGTCTTCTTCGCCGCCGTCGTCTTCTTGGCCGTCGTGGTCTTCTTGGCGGCCGTGGTCTTCTTGGCGGCCGTCTTCTTGGCCGCGGTCTTCTTGGCCGCCGTCTTGGTCGCGGTCGCCTTCTTGGCCGGCGCCTTCTTGGCGGCCTTCTTCACCGGGCCCCGGGCCCGCTTCTCGGCCAGCAGCTCGTAACCGCGCTCGGGCGTGATCGTCTCGACGTCGTCGTCCTTGCGCAGCGTCGCGTTGGTCTCGCCGTCGGTGACGTACGGGCCGAACCGGCCGTCCTTGACCACCACCGGACGCTCGCTGACCGGGTCGGTGCCCAGCTCCTTGAGCGGCGGCGCGGCGGCGGCCCGGCCGCGCTGCTTGGGCTGGGCGTAGATCGCCAGCGCCTCCTCCAGCGTGACCGTGAAGAGCTGGTCCTCGGTGGTGAGCGACCGCGAGTCGGTGCCGCGCTTGAGGTACGGGCCGTAGCGGCCGTTCTGCGCGGTGATCTCCACGCCCTCGGCGTCGGCGCCGACCACCCGCGGCAGCGAGAGCAGCCGCAGGGCGTCCTCGAGCGTGACGGTGTCCAGCGACATCGTCTTGAACAGCGAGGCCGTCCGCGGCTTCACCGCGTTCTTGCCGGTCTTCGGGGTGCCCTCGGGCAGGATCTCGGTGACGTACGGGCCGTAGCGACCGTCCTTGGCGACCAGCGGGTTGCCGCTGACCGGGTCGGTGCCCAGCTCGAAGTCGCCGCTCGGCTTGGCCAGCAGCTCCTCGGCCAGCTCGACGGTCAGCTCGTCCGGCGGCATCTCGTCGGGGATGTCGGCGCGCTGGCCGGGCTCGCCCTCGACGGCGGAGGCCTTCTCGACGTACGGGCCGTAGCGGCCGACCCGCAGGGTGATCTCGTCGCTGAGCGGGAAGGAGCTGATCTCGCGGGCGTCGATCGCCCCGAGGTCGGTCACGAGCTCCTTGAGGCCGCCCAGGTGGTCGCCGTCGCCGTTGCCGGCGTCGGCGGCCCCGCCGGTGGCGACGCCCTCGCCCTCGGCCTCGCCGAAGTAGAACCGCTTGAGCCACGGCACGGACTGCGCCTCACCGGCGGCGATCCGGTCGAGGTCGTCCTCCATCCGGGCGGTGAAGTCGTAGTCGACCAGGCGCCCGAAGTGCTTCTCGAGCAGGTTCACGACCGCGAAGGAGAGGAAGGAGGGGACGAGCGCCGTCCCCTTCTTGAAGACGTACTTGCGGTTGATGATCGTGTCGATGATCGAGGCGTAGGTGGACGGGCGGCCGATCTCCCGGTCCTCCAGCTCCTTGACCAGCGAGGCCTCGGTGTACCGGGCCGGGGGCTTGGTCGAGTGACCCTCGGGGTTGAGCTGCTCGGCGGCCAGCGGGTCGCCCTCGGCGACCTGCGGCAGACGGCGCTCACGGTCGTCCAGTTCGGCGTTCGGGTCGTCCGCGCCCTCGACGTAGGCCTTGAGGAAGCCGTGGAAGGTGATGATCTTGCCGGAGGCGGAGAACTCCACCGCGCGGCCGTCCGCCGAGGTGCCGCCGACCTTCACGGTGACGGACTGCCCGACGGCGTCCTTCATCTGCGAGGCGACGGTGCGCATCCAGATCAGCTCGTAGAGCTTGAACTCGTCGCCGCCCAGCGCCGTCTCGGCCGGGGTGCGGAAGCGGTCGCCGGAGGGGCGGATCGCCTCGTGCGCCTCCTGCGCGTTCTTGACCTTGCTGGCGTAGGTGCGCGGCGCGTCGGGCAGGTAGCTCGCGCCGTAGAGCTGGGTGACCTGCGCGCGGGCCGCGGTGATCGCGGTGTCCGAGAGCGTGGTCGAGTCGGTACGCATATAGGTGATGAAGCCGTTCTCGTACAGCTTCTGGGCCACCTGCATGGTCCGCTTGGCGCCGAAGCCCAGCTTGCGGCTGGCCTCCTGCTGCAGCGTGGTGGTGCGGAACGGCGCGTACGGCGAGCGGCGGTACGGCTTGGACTCGACGCTGCGGACGCTGAACGCGGTCTGCTCCAGGGCGGCGGCCAGCGCGCGGGCGGCCTGCTCGTCCAGGTGCAGGGTGTTCGCGGTCTTCAGCTGCCCGTCCGGGCCGAAGTCACGGCCGGAGGCGATCCGGCGGCCGTCGACGGTGCTCAGCCGGGCGGCGAAGGTCTCCGGGTTCGCGGCGTCCGCCGGGGTGCGGCCAGTGCCGAAGGTGCCGGTCAGGTCCCAGTACGAGGCGGTGCGGAAGGCCATCCGCTCCCGCTCGCGCTCGACCACCAGGCGGGTCGCCACGGACTGGACGCGGCCGGCCGAGAGCTTCGGCATGACCTTCTTCCAGAGCACCGGCGAGACCTCGTAGCCGTAGAGGCGGTCGAGGATGCGGCGGGTCTCCTGGGCGTCGACCAGCTTCTGGTTGAGCTCGCGCGGGTTGGCGACGGCCTCCTGGATCGCGGCCTTGGTGATCTCGTGGAAGACCATCCGCTTGACCGGGACCTTGGGCTTGAGCACCTCCTGGAGGTGCCAGGCGATGGCCTCGCCCTCGCGGTCCTCATCGGTGGCGAGGAAGAGCTCGTCGGACTCCTTGAGCAGCGCCTTGAGCTTGGAGACCTGCGACTTCTTGTCCGCGTTCACCACGTAGATGGGCGCGAAGTCGTGGTCGACGTCCACGCCGAGACGGCGCACCTCGCCGGTGTACTGGTCCGGAACCTCGGCGGCCGTGCCGGGGAGGTCCCGGATGTGCCCGACGCTGGCCTCGACGATGTACCCGGGGCCCAGGTAGCCCTTGATCGTCTTGGCCTTGGCCGGCGACTCGACAATGACGAGTCGCTTGCCGTGCGCGGTCTCGCTGCTCGGGGACACCTTCGCTCTTCTCTCCCGGTCGTAACGTCTGCTGGCGGCGCTATCGGCGACGGGAGGCGTTCCCACCGCCGCCGGGGCTGCCGCTGCGCGACGGCCCCACCAGCGGAGTGTGACCGTACCCTGGCCACCCTTGTCAAACGGACCGATCCGGCAATTTCACCGGCAAGGCCCACCCACGCCACTCGAACGGTAACCCGATGCCGCGCCTTTTCGCTGCGCGGACAGTGCGTTCACGCCCGTGGCAGCGGCCGCCCACCAGCTACCTACCAGTCTCCTCGACCCTGCGGCCATCCCTTTTCGGCCACCGGGCCGGGGCCTCGTCCGACCGTGGAGCTTTCCCAGGCTCTATCAGCTCACTGCCCCGGGCCCAGCCTCCTGGCCGGGTTCTGGGGTGCTCCCGGGTCCACAAGGCAGCGGGCAGGGGTGGGAGGGTCAGACGGCCGACGGGACGGCCGCTGGGACGGCCGGACAGCCGGACAGCCGGCGGGGACGGCCAGGCGGTCAGGCGGTCAGGCGGTCAGGCGGTCAGGCGGTCAGGCGGTCAGGCGGTCAGCAGGGAGGAGAGCAGGCTCAGGCCGCCGGCGAGGGCGCTGGTGCCGAGCAGGGCCCAGAAGACGTCACCGAGGAGCGCGGGGGCGGTCTCGCCCTGGGCGAGCACCACGCGGCTCGGCCGACGGGCGTCGTACGAGACCTGGACGATCGTGCCAGGCGAGAGCTGCGCGGGGCGCCGCAGCGCGGTGATGCCGCGCGGGCGGGCCAGCACCGACTCGCTCCGGGCGGCCTCCCCGGGCAGGCCGCCGGCCAGCCCTACCGAGGGGAGGGTGGAGAAGCTGAGCAGCGGCGAGCTGTCGAGCTCGCCGTACGGGTCGCCGTAGGGCTCGCCGAACGGGTCGGCGTCGGCGACCACCCGGGCTGCCACGGAGACGCCGTGGCGGCGCAGATGGTGGCGAAGGCGCAGTTCGGAGGCGCACCAGAGCAGCAGAGCGCCGCCGAAGAAGGTCAGTATCACTCCCGCGCTCATCGCCGTCGGCGTCTCCACCGCTCGTCTCCCTCGCTCGCCCGCCGGTGGGCACCGGACTGTCCACAGCCTTGTGGACGGAGCGTGACAGCCTGTGGACAACCCGGGACTGCCGTTCGACGTACAGCGGGCGACGCCCGGGGGTCCACCAGGTGAACTGCCCCGCACCACGGCCGGGTCGACGGTGGCGCGGGGCATCTCACCCCTCAAGACGCAGGCTCAGCGCACCGGGGTGATGAACCCCTGCTCGGTGAGGAGGCGCAGCGACTCCGGGACGCGGTCGCGCAGGACCACCCGGTCCTCGCCCAGCAGCTGGGCGATCGCGTCGACGATCTCCCCGGCGGAGAGCGTGCCGTCGCAGACGCCGACGAAGCCGGCGCCGACGGTGTCGACCTTGGTGGCCCGCCGCATGCCACGGTTGTGACGGAGGATCACGTGCTCCGGATCCTCCGCGCCGGGGGCGCCCACCTGCTCCTGGACCACCTCGTCGGCGAGCACGTAACGGGTGGCCAGCAGGGCCGCGTCGTCGTGCGCCCGGAGGAAGTCCTGCCGGTCGAACCAGCTCTCGATGTGCGGGCCGAGCGGCTGCTCGACCGAGTGCGGCCAGTCCTCGACCCGGACGGTCGGCTGCTCGGCGCCGCCGGCCCGCAGGGTGATCCAGCCGAAGCCGATGCCCTCGACCCGGGCGGCCTCGAAGGTGTCGAGCCACTCGTCGTAGCGGGTCTGGTAGTCGGAGCCGGGGCCGCGGTGGTCGCCACCGTCGCGCAGCCACAGCTCGACGTACTGGGCCACGTCCTGGACGTCCCGCTGGACCACCCAGGCGTCCAGGCCGGTGCCGGCCACCCAGCCGGAGAGCCGCTCCTGCCAGTCCTCGCCCTTGACGTGCTGCCAGTTGGCCAGCAGGTGGCAGTAGCCGCCGGGCTCCAGGTGGGCCGCCGCGGCGCGCACCAGGCTGCGCGAGAGGTCGTCACCGGCCATCCCGCCGTCCCGGTAGACGAATCGGCTGCCGGGCGAGATGACGAAGGGCGGGTTGGACACGATCAGGTCGAACTTCCGCTCGCCCACCGGCTCGAAGAGGCTGCCTTCGGCGAAGTCGGCGTTCTCGAAGCCCGAGAGGGCCAGCGTCAGCCGGGAGAAGTGCAGCGCCCGGGGGTTGAGGTCGGTCGCGGTGACCCGCTGGGCATGGCGGGCGGCGTGCAGCGCCTGCACCCCGGAGCCGGAGCCGAGGTCCAGCGCTGCCCGCACGGGCCGCCGCACCGAGAGGTTGGCCAGGGTGGTGGATGCCCCGCCGACCCCGAGCACGAGGTCCTTCCGGGCCACGCCCTCGGCCGTCTCACCGGAGCCGATGCCGCCGGCCCCGCCCACGGCGCAGCCCAGGTCGGAGACCACCCAGGCCTCGGCGCTGGGCAGCCCGGCGACCTCGTTGGCGTACGGCCGGACGTCCACCGTGGCCCGGACCACGTCGCCGCCGTCCGCCCCGGTGCCCCGGACCAGCCAGCCGTCCGCCAGGCAGTCCTCGACGGGCAGCGCGGCGGCGGCCGCCGCGAACGGGACCGGCTGCTGCAGCAGGAACAGCCGTACCAGCGTCTCCAGCGGGCTCCCGCCCCGGGTGGCGCGCAGCGCGGGGACCGCCTCGCTGCGGGCCAGCGCGGCGTAGGCCGTGGGGCCGAGCAGGTCGAGGCAGCCGTCGGCGGTGAACGAGGCGGCGAGCAGCGCCTCGCGGAGCTTCGCGAGGCGGGCGGGGTCAAGAACGGGGCTACTGGTCACCGCCCCATTGTCCCGCCTGCCCCGGCCCCGCCGGCCCGCCCCGACACGCCCGTGGCGCGGGCGCCGGGTCAGCTCTTGGACGGGCTCGGGGTCTGGGCCTGGGCCTGCGTGGCGGGGGGCTGCGAGGCGGGGGCCTGCGCGGCCGGGGGCTGCGAGGCGCCGGACGGGGCGGACGGCGCGCCGCTCGCGGGGGTCGCGGGTGCGGAGGCGGTCGAGGCGGTCGAGGCGGTCGAGGCGGTCGACGGCGTGGCGGCCGGGCTCGCCTTGCAGCCGGGCTGCTTCGCCATGGCCGTGGCCAGCTCGCCGCTCTGGAGCTTGCCGAGGGCGTCCGTCGACTGCTGGGCCAGGCGCTGTACCTGGTCACCGATGCTCCGCAGACCGTCGGCGAACCGGGCCTGGTCGTTGCTCGGCAGGACGGTGAGCTTCTTCTGCACGTCCAGGTAGCCCTGGGCGGTCTGCTTCAGCTCGCCCACCGCGTCCTGCTGGAGCTTGGCCCCCTGGTCGACCTTCGGGGTGCCGGCCTTGTCGATGGCCTCGGCGAGCTTCTGGTCGGTGTCCGCGAGTGTCGCGAGGTCGGCCGCAAGGCGCTTCTGGAGGTCGGCGGGGCCCTCGCCCGGCTTGACGGCGCCCGTGT
Organism: Kitasatospora sp. NPDC002227; assembly: GCF_040296285.1. Classification (NCBI taxonomy): domain Bacteria; kingdom Bacillati; phylum Actinomycetota; class Actinomycetes; order Kitasatosporales; family Streptomycetaceae; genus Kitasatospora; species Kitasatospora sp. NPDC002227. The sequence continues at coordinate 68,021 of NZ_JBEOWY010000022.1, read as the reverse complement.
CGGCCAGGGCGGTCCGGGACTTCGCGATCGGGCTCTGCGCGGCCTCGCAGACGTTCGTCGCCCAGGAGTTCAGCTGGGCGGTGTTGTCGCTGCCACAGGCGACAGCCCCGAATGCCAGCAGCGCGCCCAGCGCGGGTACGGTCAGCAGTCGCTTGTTCACCGCAGAGCCCTTTCGGTAGGTTCCTCGGCCTCGGTCCGCCTCGGTCATCGATCAGCGAACCTACACGGGCGCCCGGCGGCGCAACCGACCGACGGCCGAGCCGGCCCCGGGGCCGGCCGCCGTCCGGGCCGACCGGTCAGGCCCGTTCGACACTGATCGGGTCGCCGCCGCGCACCGTCCGCAGGACCTGCGGGTCGCCGTCCAGGGTGCCGAGGATGTTGCAGGGGCTGGCCAGACGGCACTCGCTGCCCCGCGAGATCGGCGTCGGGCCGAACGGGAGGGCCAGGCTGTCGCCCTCCGTCCAGAACGCGACCGTCCCCGGCGCGACCACCTGCTGGGCGTCCTCCTCGCGGTCCACGGCGAGGAGGGTGTCGAAGTACACCTCGTCGCCCCAGGTGTTCGCGGAGGAGCGGATCGGCAGGGCGCTCCAGAGCTGCTCGGCCGTGGGGGTGGCACGAAGGGTGGCAGTGGTCTGCCCGGCCGGCCACAGAATGCGTATCCGCATGGGTGTCCTTCTCTCGAACCGAACCGATCGCGCCGAGAGCAGGGAACCGCCATATTCAACAATTTGTCAACCGCATTGGGTGCCCGAAGCAGCCGCAGGGCTCGTCCTGGGAGGTGCCGGGCCGCGCCGGCAAGCGCCGAGGAGCGCCGCGACGTGTCGCGACACGGGAGGTCGCCGGGTGGCCCGGGGAGATACCGGAAGGCGCCGGGAGATGCCAGGAGGTGCCAGGAGATGCCAGGAGGTGCCAGGAGATGCCGGACGGGGCGTCAGAGGACGTCTTCCACGCCCGAGAGCGGCCAGCTCATCCGGATCAGGCTGCCTTCCGCCCCGGTGGTGACCTCGACGTCCTCCACCAGGCCGGTGATCACGGCGAGACCGAGGGTGTCCTCCTCGGGGTCGGCGTCCTCGCCGACCGCCGGGCCGGCCGCCGGCAGACCGATCGAACCGGCCTCGTCCTCGACCTCGATGAGGAAACGCTTCTCCTGGTCCGTGAGCGCGACGCGCACCGCACCGTCGACGCCGACCCGCTGATGGAGGCTCACCGCTCGCGAGCACGCCTCGCCGACGGCCAGGCGCACCTCGTCGAGCACCGACTCGTCCACCCCGGCCCGGCGCGCCACCGCCGCGGCCACCAGCCGCGCCGTCCGCACGTGCTCGGGGAGCGCGCTGAATCGAAGTTCGACGGTTGCCATTGTCTGCCCCTCCGGGGTAACTCCCCCGAGTCTCGCGGCCTCTGCACGGGCACCGGGGCGGTGCGGCGCCCGCACGAACCGGCGGAGGCCCAGAGCCCCACCGGTACGCCTGACGCCGGCGTGTCGAAGAACGTGCGCACGCGCCGACGGCGCCGCACGGGAACGCCCGGAACTGTCCGGAAGCGTTCGGTATCGGTCGGTCAACCGCCGGAGTGCCCCGGCGGCCTCGGGCGACCACGACCGGCAGGCCTACGGCCCGGCCGGCCGCCGACGGTCGATCACCAGCAGGCGATCACCGCCGGTCGGCCACCTGATCGGTGGTGCACCGTCAGTCGGTTGCCGCGACGGCTTCCTCGACCGAGTTGTGGATCGGGAAGACCTTGGTCAGACCGGTGATCCGGAAGATCTTCAGGATGCGCTCCTGGTTGCACACCAGCCGCAGCGAACCCTCGTGCGCCCGGACTCGCTTCAGCCCGCCGACCAGGACACCCAGGCCGGTCGAGTCGAGGAAGTCCACGCCCTCCATGTCGACGATCAGGTGGTAGTTGCCGTCGTTGACGAGCTCGACCAGCTGCTCCCGCAGCTTGGGGGCGGTGTACACATCGATCTCGCCACCGACCTCGACAACCGTGCGGTCGTCGATGTTGTGGGTCGACAGGGACAGGTCCACGGAACCTCCAGCACCTTGCCTTGCTACGTCATTGCGATCCTGGCCGGATGGCCGTCACCGCTGGGTCCGAGCGGGGCGCGCCACAGCGCTGCGTGGTGAGCCTCGACGTTGCGACCCTCGGCCATGCGGCCGTCACGGCTTCATTCAACCACTTGCGACCATGCCCGCACGATGGCTTGGAGCGATTCTCCGTCACTCCGATGACACACTGGGTCCTCATGCCGCCCAGCCCACGCCTGCCCGAGGCCCTGCTCACCACGCTGACCGCCGGACGGGCCCGAGCCGACCGACTCACTCATACGGAGCATCTTCCCGCCCGCGATGCCCGCCATGCCCCCTGGCCTGCCGGAATCCGCGCGGAGGTGATCGACGCCGCCCGCGAGCTGGGCGTGGCGCAGCCATGGGCACACCAGTCCGAAGCCATGCAACTGGCCAAAAACGGTCAAACTGTGGTGATTGCCACAGGCACCGCTTCGGGCAAGTCGCTGGGGTACCTCGCGCCCGTCCTCAGTGACCTTCTGACCGGCACCGAGGCGTCCAACGGGCGGGGCGCGACGGCGCTCTACCTCGCACCGACCAAGGCCCTGGCGGCCGACCAGCGCCGCCGGGCCGCCGAGCTCGTCCCGCCCAGGGTCCGGGCCGCCCTCTACGACGGGGACACGCCGCCCGAGGAGCGGGAGTGGGTGCGGCAGTACGCCTCGTACGTGCTCACCAACCCCGACATGCTGCACCGGGGCATCCTGCCGGCCCACCCGCGGTGGGCCTCCTTCCTGAAGGCGCTCAAGTACGTGGTCGTGGACGAGTGCCACAGCTACCGGGGTGTGTTCGGCTCCCACGTCGCCCAGGTGCTGCGCCGGCTGCGGCGGCTCTGCGCCCGCTACGGCTCCGAGCCGACCTTCCTGCTCGCCTCCGCCACCACGGCCGACCCGGCCGCCACCGCGCGACGGCTCACCGGGCTGCCCGCGGTGGCGGTGACCGAGGACGCCTCGCCGCGTGGCCCGCTGGTCTTCGCCCTGTGGGAGCCTCCGCTGACCGAGAACGTCGGCGAGCACGGCGCCCCGGTCCGCCGGACGGCCACGGCCGAGGCCGGCTACCTGCTCACCGAGCTGGTCCAGCAGAACACCCGGACGGTTGTCTTCGTCCGCTCCCGCTGGGCGGCCGAACTCGTCGCCCTGCAGGCGCAGGACCAGCTGGGCTCCCCGCTCGGCAGCCGGGTCGCCGCGTACCGGGGCGGTTACCTCGCGGAGGAGCGGCGCGCGATCGAGCGGGACCTGCACTCGGGGCGCCTGCTCGGGCTCGCCTCCACCTCCGCGCTGGAGCTCGGCGTCGACGTCTCGGGCCTGGACGCCGTGCTGATGGCCGGCTACCCCGGCACCCGGGCCTCCCTCTGGCAGCAGGCCGGCCGGGCCGGGCGGGAGGGCCAGGGGGCGCTCGCGGTGCTGATCGCCCGGGACGACCCGCTGGACACCTACCTGGTGCACCACCCGGAGGCCCTGTTCGCCACCCCGGTCGAAGCCACCGTGCTCGACCCCGACAACCCGCACGTGCTCGCCCCGCACCTGTGCGCCGCGGCCGCCGAACTCCCTCTGACCGATGCCGACCTGGACCTCTTCGGACCGTCCACCGCCCAGTTGCTGCCCGTCCTGGAGCAGCGGGGGCTGCTGCGCCGGCGCAGCGACGGGGGCTGGTACTGGACCCGCCGGGAGCGGGCCGCCGACTCGGTGGACCTGCGCGGCAGCGGCGGGAGCCCGGTGCAGATCGTGGAGGTGGAGACCGGGCGGCTGCTCGGCACCGTCGATGCCGCCGCCGCGCACACCACCGTCCACTCCGGCGCCGTCCACCTCCACCAGGGGCGCACCTACCTGGTGCGCGATCTCGACCTGGAGACCTCGGTCGCCCTGGTCGAACGGGCCGATCCGCCCTACACCACCTCGGCCCGCGACATCACGTCCATCTCGGTGCTCACGACCGACGAAACGGTCGAGTGGGGCGAGGCGCGGCTGAGCTTCGGCTCGGTGGAGGTGGTCAACCAGGTGGTCGGCTACCTGCGCAAGCGGATCGCCACGGGCGAGATCATGGGCGAGACCAAGCTCGACCTGCCACCCAGGACGCTGCGCACCCGGGCGGTCTGGTGGTCCGTCACCGAGGAACAACTGGCCGACGCCGAGATTCCGTTCGACCTGCTCCCCGGCGCCGCCCACGCGGCCGAGCACGCCTCCATCGGTCTGCTGCCGCTGTTCGCGACCTGCGACCGCTGGGACATCGGTGGTGTCTCGGTGCCGCTGCACCCCGACACACTGCTCCCCACCGTCTTCGTCTACGACGGCCACTCCGGCGGCGCGGGCTTCGCCGAGCGGGGCTACCGGCGGGCCGAGCAGTGGCTCGGGGCCACGCGGGACGCGATCGCGGCGTGCGAGTGCGCGCGCGGCTGCCCGTCCTGCGTCCAGTCGCCCAAGTGCGGCAATGGCAACGATCCGTTGGACAAGGCCGCCGCCGTGCGGCTGCTCGACGCTCTGCTGGCGGGCGCGCCCGGCGGTCCCGGGCGCGCGTCCTCGGACGGAGGCAGAGCCCGGTAGGGCGGCAGGGCCTGGCAGGGAGGCGGGGCCCGGCAGGGAGGCGGGGCCCGGCAGGGGCGCAGAGCCCAGCAGGGGGCCGGGGGCGCTGACGGGAGCGACGACGGCGGGGAGTGACAGGCTGACGTCCAGGGCGAACTCCTCGGGGCCCCAAGCCCAGACCGGGCCTGCCCGGGAGCGGGCCCGGGCCGGGCCGACCGGGACCGGCAGGCCCGGGATCGGCACTTCGGCGACTACGTCCACATGGTCGGCGTCGCGGTCGACCTCGCAGGAGACGAGGGCGGCCCGGTGCTCCGCCGCGATGCGGGCGGCCCGCCCGCAACCGCCGTCCGGATCCAGCAGGAGCCGGTCGGCTGCGGCCAGCGCGGCGAGATCGGCCGCCGACTCGGCCCGGTGCCGGGCCGCCACGGCCGAACCGAGAGCCAGGCAGACCGCGAAGACCACGCAGCCCACCATTGCCAGCGACACCAGCCACACCGTCGCCGACCCGCTGTCCCCAGCTCGCACTGCTCTCATGGCAGTTCGGTCCTCTCGCTCGTCCCACTCTTGGCACTCATGTCACCCGTGTCAGTCGTGTCAGTCGTGTCAGTCGTGTCACTCGTACAACAGGGATGCGCCCGCCAGGGGGCCGATCTCGTCCTCGCGCTCGGCCACGGCCGTCGCGGACAACTTGACGGACAGTGCGGCGCCGAGCCGCCCGGGGCCCAGACACGGCGCCTCCACCGTCACCCGGACTTCCCGGCCCTCCTCCGCCACCTCGACGCTCGCCCCGGCGGGGGCGGCCCGCTGGGCGAGGCCGGCCGCGTCCGCCTCGCCCCGGGCGGCGGCCCGGGCACCCACCCGGGCCGCGTCGACACAGCGGATCTGCCCGGCGGCAGCCACCACTCCCCAGGTCAACATCGCGGCGAGCAGCACCAGCGCGGGCAGCGCGACTGCCGTCTCCGCCGTAGCGAAGCCCCCGTCACCGGTCAGGCGGCCCCTGCTAGACCGCATGGAGCGCCCGGTCCAGCAGGGAGGCGAGCGCCCCCGAGACCGTGCCGCTCGTGACGACCTTGTAGAGGATCGCCGCGAAGGCACAGGCTGCGACCGTCCCGATCGCGTACTCCGCGGTGGCCATTCCGGCATCACCACGGACCGCACCGCGCAGGGCGGCCCGGGACCGGAACCGGCCCAGGCGGCGCAGGCAGATCGCCGCGAACGGCTGATGCTCGGTGGTGGACACCTCAGCCGCCTCGGACGGCGGAACCGGGTTGGGCAGCAGGGCGTTGGTCGTGCTCGTCATGGTGTCTTCCTCTCGTTCGAGGCTCCGCCTGCTGCTCCCGCAGCACGCGTAAGCGGAGCCGGTTGTCGACTGTGTGTCAGTTGTCGGGATCACCTGCGGCGGACCGGCCCTCCGGCCACCCGCCTGCCCCGCTCCCCCACCGCTCAGATGCGCTGCGCGAACAGGGTGGTCAGCCCCATCACCACCGGAATGACGCCGATGAGGACGAACGCGGGCAGGAAGCACACGCCCAGCGGGGCCGTGGCGAGCACCCCTGCCCGTCGGACCCGTGCGTGCGCGGCCCGTCTCGCGGTGGCCCGCTGCGCCTGCGCCAGACCGGTGAGCGGGGCGGCCGGTGGAGCTCCGCTGAGGCTCGTACGGACCAGGCAGCGGGAGAGCGGCGCCAACGGTGGGCATCCCTCGCCCAGCCGCCCCCAGCAGAGCTCCGGTGGCGCTCCCAGGGACAGCTCCGCCGCGGTGGCGGCGAGCCGGTCGCGCATCGGCGGGCCGACGCTCCCGGACACGGCGGCGGCTGCCGCGGCCGGCGAGGAGCTGGACTGGAGGCAGGCGGCCAGCAGTTCGGCCGCCAGCGGAAGCTGACAGGTCAGCAGCTCCCGCTCCAGCTCCTGCCGCCGGACGGCGGCCGGCCTCGGCCGGGGCAGCCACCGCCGCGCGGCCAGGGTCAGCACCGCTCCGGCCGCCACACCGAGCGGACCGCCGACCAGCGCGGTGACGCCCAACCCCGCCGCCAACGGCACCACCCACTCGGCTCCCCGACGCCCCCGCGCTGCCGTCGGGGCGCTGCCCGGACGGCCGCCCAGTCGCGGCCCGCGGCGGCGCACCGGTCGGCGGCCCCACCGCGGCTCCGGCCCGGCGACTCCTGGCCCGCCGTCAGGTCCTCGCTCGGATCCCGGCCGGATCCGGTCGAGGCGCCGTCGTGTCCTCCGCCGTCGGGCCAGGTCGAGCAGCTCCGTCGCCGCCCCCTCCAGGACCAGCTCCACCAGCACCTCCCGGCTCATCCGACCGCCCCCGTCAGTGCGCGCGGCCCGGGCCTCGGCAGCCGACGCCCGGCGGCACTCGCCGATCCGCCGGCCCTGGCCCCTGACCCTGGCCCGGCTCCGGTGACGGAAGTCCGTGCTCGCCACCGGCCCCCGACCCGGCTGCCCGGACCGCGCCACCCCGCGGGCTCGGTGACGGCGCGGATGATCCGGCCCGTCCACACCAGGCCGAGGGCTTCCAGCGCCACCCCGAGGAGCAGACAGACCAACCCGGCTGGTGTGTGCAGGAGCACCTGGACGGGCCGTGCCCCGAGCGCCGCACCGAGCAGCAGGCCGACGGACGGCAGCGCGGCGAGGACCACGATGGTCGCCCGAGGGGCGGCCAGCTCTCCCGCGATCTCCTCCGCGAGCGAGCGCTCTGCCCGCAGCGCGTCCGCGACCTGGTCGAGCCCGGCGGCCAGGCCGACGCCGCTCTCGGTCGTGAGGTGCCAGCAGGCGGCCAGCGCCGCGCCGCCCTGCCCGCCCGGGAGCGTGGCGAGCTCCCGCAGCGCGGCCGGGATGTTGCCGCCGTAGCGGCCTGCGGTGAGCCGGGCCGTCGTTCCGTCCCCGAGGCCGCGCCTGAGGGAGCTGCCCCTCGAGGTCACCGTGTGCAGGGCCTGCTCCGGGGTCGCTCCGCTACGCAGCTCGGCCGCCAGTCCTTCGCACAACTCGATCACCGCCGAAGCCCGCCGCCGGGCCTCGGCCGTCACCCTGCGCCGCTGCCGCCACCGCCGCAGCGGCAGTAGGGCGACCGCCGCGCCCGCCAGTGGCACCGGGGAACGGGCTGCTCTGGCCAGGACCAGCCCGAGCGGCAGGAGCAGCAGCTCCGCCACCAGCCACCGGGGCCGACGGGCGCGCAGCCGGGTGAACCACCCGGCGCCGCACGGACGGGAGACCGTTGTCCCCAGCCTGTGGATGCGCCGGACCGTCCGCGTTCGGCGCCGGTACTCCCGGAGTGCGGAGAGCCCGCTCCCGACCAGGACCAGCACACAGCAGAGCAGCGCAGCCCTGACCGCCCAGGGCCCCCGCTCGCCCGCCCACCAGACCCTCACCCAGAGGTGTCGGACCCACCGGAACGCGGGTGCGTCCGGGTCGGCCATCGTCGCCGGCACAGTCATCACAGCCCCTTCCTCGAAGCCTGGAGCAGGCACCAGGCGGTCAGCGCCACCGCGAACATCGCCAGCGCCCAGATCCCCTCGACCTGCCGGAGCGGCAGCCCGGCCAGGGCGCACGCCCGCCTCATCGCGGGCTCCTCGGCAGCTCGACCCCGCGCGCGGCGCAGCGCTCCCGGAGCCGGTGCCACCCGGGCCCGGTGGCGCACTCCCCGTACGGGGTGAAGGTCACCGCCGGGGCCGTGACCGCGAGCCCCTGGGCGTCCTCGGTGAGGACGTGCAGCTCGGCCACCCGGCGCAGACCGGTCTCCGGCTCCCGGGCCAGGTGGACGACCACGTCCAGCGCGGACCGGAGTTGGCTGTGCAGGGAGAGCCGGTCCAACCCGGCGAGTGCGCCAAGGGCTTCCAACCGGGCCGGGACGTCCGCCGCAGTGTTGGCGTGGACAGTGCCGCTGCCACCTTCGTGGCCAGTGTTGAGGGCGGTCAGCAGGTCGCTGGCTTCGGCACCGCGCACCTCGCCGACCACGAGCCGGTCGGGCCGCATCCGCAGGGCCTGCCGGACGAGATCCCGCAGGGTGAGCTCGCCCAAGCCCTCCTGGTTGGGCGGGCGGCTCTGCAGCCGCACCACGTGCGGGTGGTCGGGCCGCAGTTCGGCGGAGTCCTCTGCGAGGACGATCCGCTCGCCCGGCCCGACCAGGCCGAGCAGTGCGGCGAGCAGGGTGGTCTTCCCGGTGCCGGTCCCACCGCTGATCAGCAGCGAGAGGCGGGCCCGGACGACACCCGCCAACAGCTCCGCCCCGACGGGCGGCAGGGCCCCGGCCGCGACCAACTCGTCCAGGGTGAACGGGCGGGAGCGGCAGACCCGGAGCGAGATGTGGGTGCACCCGGCGGCGATCGGCGGCAGCACGGCGTGCAGCCTGGTGCCGTCGGGCAGGCGGGCGTCGACCCAGGGCCGGGCGTCGTCGAGGCGGCGGCCGGCCGCCGTCGCCAGCCGGTGGGCGAGGTGGCGCACAGCCTCGGCGTCCGCGAACCGGACCGCCGACGCGCGCTCCAGGCCCGCGCCCCGGTCGATCCACACCTCGTCAGGCCCGTTGACCAGGACGTCGGTGACGCCCGGGGTGTTCAGGAGCTGGTCGAGCGGGCCAGCCCCGACCAGCTCGGCGTGCAGGGCCCGGACGGCGTCCAGGGTGTCGCCCCCGCCGAGCGGGGGCCTGGCCGCCCGGAGCGCGGCGGCGACCGATCCACTGGTGGGCGGAGCGCCTGCCTCGGCGAGCCGCAGGCGGACCGCGTCGATCAGTGCGGCGGTACGGTCCTCCACCGGGTGGCGGGGGCTCTGGTCGGCCGCCAGGACCGGTGCCGCAGGCCCGGGTTCGGGCCGGGGCGGCAGGCCGGGCGGGGCAGGCAGGCGGGCGCGGTGGCCCAGCGGCCTGCGGTGCGGGCCCACCGAGCCGCGCCCTTCGGCCTCCCGGGCGTCGGCCCGGCCACGTCCACGCAGACGGTCCGTCACTGCTGGCCTCCTTCAACGGTCGGGACGGGTGCGGGCGGCATCACCTCGGTGAGGAAGCCGTCGCTGAAGCGGGCCAGCGGGCCCTTGGCCCGGATACCGGGCGGCGATCCGCGCTCCACGTCGAGCGCAAGGCCGGGCTCCGGCGGGAGCTCCCCGGCGAGCTTGAGCCCGAGGCTGCGGGCGATCTCCCGGCCCGTCAGGCCGGTCGGCCCGGGCACCCGGACCACGGCCCGCACGTCCGCCAGCCGCATCCGGGCGGCGGCCGACACCCGGTCGGCGGCGGCCAGCGCCCGCAGCTCGGCGGGGACGACCAGCAGACCGGTGTCGGCCTGCTCGAGCGCCTGCCCGGCGGCGGAGTCGAGATGGCGCGGCAGGTCGAGGACGACCAGCCCGCCCCGGCGGCGGGCGGCGGCGAGCACGCTGCGCATCGCCTCGGGCGGGACGGCGAGGGTGTCGCCGCGATCCCAGGAGAGTGCCGTCAGATGGTGCAGCTCCGGCAGGGCCTTGGCGAGCTCCACGCCGTTCACCCGGCCCCGGGAGCCGGTCAGGTCGGGCCAGCGAAGGCCTCCGGCCGACTCGCCACCGAGCAGGATGTCGAGGCCGCCGCCCAGCGGGTCCCCGTCGACGAGCATCGTCCGGTGGCCGAGGCGGGCGGCGGTGATGGCGATGGCGCAGGCGAGCGTGGAGGCTCCGGCGCCGCCGCGGCCGCCGAGCACGGCGACGGTCAGCGCCGGCGGGCCGACACCTTCGGCCGCGTCGGCGATCCGGTCGAGCAGCCAGGCCTGGGCGTCGGGCAGGAAGAGCACGTGCTCGGCGCCGAGCTGGACGGCTCGGACCCAGACGTCGCAGTCGTCCAGGTCGAGCCCGAGCAGGAGCACTCCGGCCCGCCTGGTCAGGCCGGCGCAACGGTCGGCGAGGTCGTCGCCCACCAGAACGAGCTGGGCGCCCTCCCACTCCGCCCGGGTGGGCGGGGCGGTGGTCAGGTGCGGCTCCGCGCCGGCCGCCGCGCACAGCCGCAGCAACTGCTCGGCGAGCGCGCCGTGCTCGGTGACGATCAGCGGGCCGCTGGCTCCGGCCCGCTCGGTAGGGCGGTGGTCGGTGATCGGTGTCGACATGGCTGTCTCCCCCGGTGAGGTGCTGTCCGGGAGAAGCCCAGTTGCCCGGGCCTCCCCCGCCGGTAGGGCACCGACCGGCTGCCCGAAGGAGCACGGCTGATGTCCGGGCACCACGGTGAGGCCCGTAGCCGGAATCTGTCAGTCCTCACCCGTTCGCCTGTGGACAACTCGGGGGTGTGGATAACTCTGTTCACTCGACCGGGGGCATTTGCGCAAATAATTTGACGTTGGTGACGGCATGCCTTCAGCTGATGACAGAGCGACAACAGTGACGCTCGACAACTTCCCGGAAGATCCCGCAATGAGGCCGTCAGATCCTTCGGAAGGGCTTCTGCGGATGACTCCGAGTTGTCAGGTCAAAGACACGGGGCCATGTCTCATTCTCGCGAAAGGAGATCACCCAGAGTGACGAATCCGCTGGCGCCGAGATCCACGCCGATCACCCCCGCGAGCCCCACAGGCTGCGCCGCCCGGCGCGCCCCGATCGGCCACCGGGGGCCGTTGACCTGCAAAAACCCCTGAAAAACGGCCCCGGACATGCGACGACCCCCGCCGGGGGGGAGAGCGGGGGTCGTCTATCCACGGTCCGACTCGGGGGGGAGGAGCCGGACCGGGTTAGCACGGTCGCGAACGATCCGTGACTTCCATGGTGTACCCGAGAGGCCAGAAACACAAACCCGCGCGCACAGGAGTACGCCGAATGGCGGGGTGTTCTGAGCCGCCCTCTATCCTCGGTTCCCGTGGACACCACCGAGAACGCCGACATCGCGGACCACGACGGGAACTCAGCACCCGGTTCCGCGTCGAACGACATCGCGCCCACCCCCGCCCGCGCCGGACACCACTCGTTCGGAGTAGCGCGGACCGCCGCATTCTTCGATCTGGACAAGACGATCATCGCCAAGTCGAGTGCGCTGGCATTCAGCCGCCCGTTCTACCAAGGCGGTCTGATCAACCGTCGGGCCGTGCTGAAGAGTGCCTACGCGCAGTTCCTCTTCCTCGTGGGCGGAGCCGACCACGACCAGATGGAGAAGATGCGGGAGTACCTCTCGGCGCTGACCCGGGGCTGGAACGTCCAGCAGGTCCGCGAGATCGTCGCCGAGACCCTGCACGGCCTGATCGATCCGATCATCTACGACGAGGCCGCCTCCCTGATCGAGCAGCACCACGCGGCCGGGCGGGACGTGGTCATCGTCAGCAGTTCGGGCTCCGAGGTCGTGGAGCCGATCGGCGCGCTGCTCGGTGCCGACCGGGTGATCGCCACGCGACTCAAGATCGAGGACGGCCGCTACACCGGCGAGATCGACTACTACGCCTACGCGGAGAACAAGGCCGCGGCGATCCGGGAGCTGGCCGAGGCCGAGGGGTACGTCCTCGCGGACTGCTACGCCTACAGTGACTCGATCACCGACCTGCCGCTGCTCGAAGCCGTGGGGCACCCGTCTGCGGTCAACCCCGACCGTGCGCTCCGCAAGGAGGCGGTGGCCCGCGAGTGGCCGGTGCTGGTCTTCGACAAGCCGGTCGAACTGCGGCGCCGCATCCCCGAGTTCGGCGCGCCCAGCCGGTCGGTGGTGGTCACTGTTGCCGTCTGCACCGCAGTCCTGACCGCCGGGGTGCTCTGGTACGCGGCCCGTCGGCGGCGGCCCGTGGTGGCACTCCCGGCCGCAGCCGCCAAATCGGGCAAAAGGTAAAGAGTTCTCGTTTCGGGTTCCCCTTTCCCCGAAACCGCGATAGAAATGAGTTACGGCCCGCGAGACCCGGTCAGGACCCAAGAGAGGTCAAACCGACAACGCAGTTCAGGCCCCACGGACCGACGCACAGACAACTGAGCACCCACATGCAGCCGACCCGCTGTCGGGCCGCCGCACCAGGTGAACGGGCAGAGATCCCCGCCTGATGGGCACTAACCGGTGCATGCTTGGTAACTCGGCACCTGTGCCAGTGGCGGCACCCAGGCTCCATCGGGTGCCGCCGCATCTGCTGTCCGGCCTGTCAGACCATCCCGCGCTGCATCGCCTCGCAGACGGCAGTGCTCTCCCGCACGCCCAGCCGCAGCGCCGCGCCGCAGTGGCCGATCCAGGCGGCCATCCCTTCGGCCGTACCGCTGAGGTAACCGGCCAGCGCCTCCCGGTACGCGGCCGTCCCCAGCTCCACGAAGCCCACCTCGGCCGGGCAGATCGCCTTCGGGTCCAGCCCCTCCGCGATCAGCACGATCCGCTGCGCGGCCCGCGCCACCACCCCGTTGTGCGAGCCGAACGGGCGCAGCGCCAGCAGTTCCCCGTGCACCACGGACGACACCACCAGCGCGGGCGTGCCGCGCAGACCGCCGTCCACCCGCTCCACCAGCAGGCGGGAGAGCTGGTCGAGCCGGGCCGCGACCTCCTCGGCCGACGGAGCGGCGGGGAGCGGATCCACCGCACCCTCGCGGCCGCCACCGGCGTGCGCCGAAAGCCCGTGCTCCCCGCCCTCCGCATGAGCGTCGTGCCCGGCGTGGTCGTCGTCCCCGGCCACCCCCACGCCCTCCGCGGGCGCGAGCTCGACGGGGAACAGTTCAGCGGCGCCCTCGCCGGCCCGACGGGGCCGGCCCGCGGCCGGGTCCGCGTCCCCGACCGCGAGCAGGTGGAGCCGTGCGAGGACCTGCAGCGGAGAGTGGCGCCAGACGCTCAGCAGCTGCCCCGCCTCGGCCGAGATCCGGAGCGCGCCACCGAGGGTCCGCGCCTGTGGATCGGCGCTGAAGTCGCTGCGGCGCCGCACCTCCTCCAGCGGCCAGTCGGCGCCGTCCAGCGCCGCGGAGGCCCGGGCCCCGCGCAGCGCGGACTCGGAGGTCACCTCCGAAGCGCGGCGCCGCATCACACGGTGGCCATAGAGGCGGTCGACGGCCTTGCGCACTTCGGCGACTGCCTCGGGCACGCCGGGGAGTTCCGCCAGTGGGGCGAGGGGATCAGTTCCAGTGCTCACCTACCCGAGAGTAATGACTCCCCAGGCACGCCCGACACAGCAACCCCGTCATCACCCGTTCGAGGCAATCTTGGCTTCCCGCCCCTGAGGCACCCCAAACCGCCGTTAGCATGACTGCTATCGGAGACGATAACGATTTCCAACAGACTCAGCTTGCTCCACCCCGCCACCAGATCGCCCACAGCACGGAGCCGCCGGGCCCGACGGGCAGCGGCGAGAGCGGGCACCAGAGAGAGCCGGAGACTCAGATGAAGATCGCTTTCGTCGGCAAGGGCGGCAGCGGGAAGACCACCCTGTCCGCGCTGTTCATCCGCCACCTGGCCGCCGCCGGCCGGCCGGTGATCGCCGTGGACGCCGATATCAACCAGCACCTGGGCCCGGCACTCGGCCTGACCGACGCTCAGGCGGCGGCACTGCCTTCGCTCGGCGCGCACCTGCCCCAGATCAAGGAGTACCTGCGCGGCGAGAACCCCTTGATCCGCTCCGCCGAGGAGATGATCAAGACCACCCCGCCCGGCCCGGGTTCGCAGCTGCTGCGCATCGTCGAGGAGAACCCGGTGTACGCCGCCTGCGCCCGGCCGATCGCCCTGGACGAAGGCTCCGTCAGGCTCCTGGTCACCGGCGCGTTCGCCGAGGAGGACCTGGGCGTCGCCTGCTACCACTCCAAGGTCGGCGCGGTCGAGCTCCTGCTCAACCACCTGCTCGACGGACCGGACGAGTACGTGGTGACGGACATGACCGCCGGGTCCGACTCCTTCGCCTCCGGCCTGTTCACCCGCTTCGACCTGACCTTCCTGGTCGCCGAGCCGACCCGCAAGGGCGTCTCGGTCTACCGCCAGTACAAGGAGTACGCCCGCGACTTCGGCGTGAACCTGCGGGTGGTCGGCAACAAGGTGCAGAGCGCCGAGGACCTCGCCTTCCTGCAGCGCGAGGTGGGCGAGGACCTGCTGACCGTCTTCGGCCAGTCCGATTGGGTCCGCCGTCTCGAGCAGGGCGCGGAGCCCGCACTGAACACCCTGGAGCCCGCCAACCGGGCCGTGCTGGAGCAGCTGAAGACGGCGGCCGACCTGGCCCACGGCTCCCGTGACCCCGAGCGGTACACCCAGCAGGCCGTCAGCTTCCACCTCCGCAACGCGGAGAGCTGGGGCAACGCCAAGACGGGCATCGATCTGGCCACCCAGGTCGACCAGGACTTCGTGCTCGGCGCGGAGCGACTGGACGCCGCCCACGCCTGACCGCCCCCGCCGCCCCCGCGGCGCCCCAGGAGGGCCGGCTGCTCCCAGACGCGGGAGCGACCGGCCCTCCTCGTCTATTCCCAGGCGATTTGGTTACCACCCGTAGGGATGAATCGTCGCTCCATCCCTATTCTCACGAACTCACCCTGTGCAAAGATTCCATTACTCTCAGTTTACTGACTCTTGAGGATCCGGCCGAGCGTGGCCTCTCCGCTCCACCGATCCGCTCCACCGATCCACCCCATCGATCCACCCCGCCCGAGCGCCGGACCAAGCCGGCCACACCGACCTCTTCGGACAGACGGGAACACCATGACTCTCGACATCTCCAGCGCCCCCATCGCCTCCGACACCACCGACCACGCGCCGCCGGGTCCCGAGACCGTCGGCGCCTCCCCGCCGTCCCCGCTGCGGTCCGTCCTCACCCGGGACTTGCCCGCCTCCGTCGCGGTCTTCCTGATCGCCGTGCCTTTCTCCCTCGGCATCGCGCTCGCCACCGGGGCGCCGCTCACCGCCGGCCTGGTGGCCGCCGCCGTCGGCGGGCTGGTCGCGGGAGCGCTGAGCGGCACACCGCTGCAGGTGAGCGGGCCCTCGGCGGCGCTCACCGTGATCACCGCCGGGCTGATCGCCCAGTACGGCTGGCAGGTGACCTGCGCGGTGACCGTCGCGGCCGGGCTGTGCCAGCTCCTGCTGGGCGCGCTGCGCGTCGCCCGCACCACGCTCGCCGTCTCCCCGGCGATCGTCCACGGCATGCTGGCGGGCGTCGGGCTGACCATCGCGATCGCCCAGCTCCACGTAGTGCTCGGCGGCTCCCCGCAGAGCTCCGCGCTCGCCAATCTGATCGCCCTCCCGCACCAGCTCTCCGGCCCCCACCTCCCGGCCCTGACGGTCGGCGCCGTGGCCGTGGTGGTGCTCTGCGGCTGGCCGCGTCTGGGCCGGCTGCCCGGTCGGGCCGGGCTGATCAGCGCCCGGCTGGCCCGGGTGCCCGCCGCGCTGGTCGCCGTCACCACGGGCACCGCGCTCTCGGTCGGCCTCGGGCTCACCCTCGCCCACGTCGAGCTGCCCTCCTGGACCCGGCACGGCCTGGCCTCGCCCCCCGCGCTCGACGTGCTCGGCCACCACTGGCCCACCCTGCTCGGCGCCGTCCTCACGGTCACCGCCGTCGCCAGCGTCGAGTCGCTGCTCTCCTCCGTCGCGGTGGACCGGATGTCCCACCGCTCGAGCGACCTGGACCGCGAGCTCCGCGGCCAGGGCGTGGCAAACCTGGTGGCCGGCCTGCTCGGCGGGCTGCCGATCGCGGGCGGTGCCGTCCGCAGCACCGCCAACGTGCGCGCCGGAGCGGCCGGCCGGTGGTCCGCCGTCCTGCACGGCGCCTGGGTGCTGCTCGCCGCCCTGCTGCTGGCCGGCGGGCTGCGCCACATCCCGCTGGCCGCGCTGGCCGCGCTCGTCCTGGTCGTCGGCGTGCAGATGGTCAGCTTCGCCCACATCCGCCGGGTGCACCGGCACCGTGAGTTCCCCGTCTACCTCGCCACCGTCCTCGGGGTGTTCCTGCTGGGCGTCCCGCTCGGGGTGGCCGTCGGCGGCTCGGTCGCCGTCCTGCTGGCGCTCTACCGGTTGACCCGCGCCCACGTCGACGTGCTCGTCACGGAGGACGGCGGGTACCAGGTCCGCACCCACGGGCCGCTGACCTTCGCCGCCGTTCCCCGGCTGAACCGGACGCTCGCCCTGATCCCCGCCGGCACCCGGGTGACGGTCCGCCACGACGGCTCCTTCCTCGACCACGCGGCCTACGAGCAGCTGCACAGCTGGCGGACGAGCCACCAGGCCGGCGGCGGCAAGGTCGCCATGCTGACGGAGCGCCACGAGGAGGAGGTGCTCGACCCGGACGGCACGGTGCGTTCCGGCAGCTCCCCCGGTCCGCACCGGTGCCGGGCCTGGACCCCGTGGGTCGGCCACCACTGCATCGACCAGAGCGAGGACGATCCGCAGGTCCGCCTGCTCCACGGAGTCCGGGGCTTCCAGCAGCACACCGCTCCGCTGGTCCGGCAGGAGCTGGCCCGGCTCTCCCGCGAAGGGCAGACGCCCTCCCAGCTGTTCCTGACCTGTGCCGACTCCCGGCTGGTCACCAGCATGATCACCAACAGCGGCCCCGGAGACCTCTTCACCGTCCGCAACGTGGGCAACCTGGTGCCCGCCCCGCACGAGCCCGGTGCCGCCGACGACTCGGTGGCGGCCGCCGTGCAGTACGCCGTCGAGGTGCTGCAGGTCCGCTCCATCACCATCTGCGGACACTCCGGCTGCGGCGCGATGAAGGCCCTGCTGGACGGCGTGCACGAGGTGCCTGGGCCGCCCACCCCGCTCGCCCGCTGGCTCCGCAACGGCCGCGGCGCACTGGCCCGACTCAAACGAGCACCCGCCGAGTTCGACGGGCGCCCGGTGGTCGACCTGGTGGAGCAGCTCTGCATCACCAACGTCGTACAGCAGCTCGACCAGTTGATGGCCAACCCGGCGGTCGAGCGACGCATCGAGGAGGGCAGCCTCCAACTGGTCGGCATGTACTTCGACTTCGCCACCGCCCAGGCCTACGTGCTGGACCGCGAGAGCCGCCGCTTCTCACCGGTGTCGGTCGAGCAGCCCCAAGGCTCGGAGCAGCTGACCGCCTGACACCCCGTCCGCCACGGCGGCCCGACCCCGACCCCGACCCAGCCCAGCCCGGGTCAGTCCTGGGTCAGCCCTTGGTCAGGAGCCGGGTCAGATCCCCCGGTGTCACATAGCCGGGCCAGCGGTGGTCGGAGAAGAGTTGCACTCCGGCATCGCGGTAGCACTGGTCGACCAGCTGCGAGCAGATCATGTGCTTGCTGCTCATGACATAGCCCTTGAACAGCGGGCTGACCGGCAGATGGAGGTGGTGGGTGGCCAGCGCGAAGTAGTCCATCACGCTGTAGGGGGTACCGAGGTACCCGCGGGCGGCCGTCACCACGGCCTCCCGCTGGTCCTCGGTCAGCTCGAAGCGTCCGGTGGACCAGAGCATCGGACGGCCGTCGTACCCGGCGAGATCGCCGAGCGAGGCGCCGCCGGGTTCGCCCTCGACGATCTCGCCGTCACCGACGTAGACGAAGGCGTGCTCGAAGTCGGCGAATCCGTCGCCGTTGAGCCACTGTCCGAAGCGGATCAGGCGGCCGGCGGTGCCGCCCATCCGGACGACGGCGAAGTCGCCGGGCTGCGGCTGCGGCTGCGGCTGCAGCGGTGACAGGGGGAGGGCGGTGGCATTGGGGACTGGAGGGGTTTCGGGTGTTCCGGGCATGGCTGCACCCCCATGCAGGAGTGGTGCGCTGACGGATGGGGGCCGCGGAGGACCACAACGGCCCGTGCTGTCAGTGGAGTACTGAGCAGACGGCTCGTCAAGGCTTCCGGCAGCGCTCGGGCAGGCGAGCGCTCCCCCGCGCTCCTCTGCGCTCCACCTGCAATGGTCGGGGTGCGACGGCCAGCCCCTCAGCGCGTCCCCGGCACGGCCTCAGCACGCCCACAGCGCCGCCACGGAGCCGCCACGGAGCCGCCACGGAGCCGCTCAAGCGTCACCCCAGTACCGTCCGCCGCGCCCACGCATGGCTCGCCCGAACAGCGGGCAGGTACCGCCCGGGCCGCCCCGGGGGCGGCCTGCTCCCCAGGTCGACCAAAGGTCTACACCAATTCCCCGGTGCCTCTTGTCAACATGGTGGTTGGCCTGGTGAGCTGTGCGCTGGGACACACGGGACAATCCCTACGCACGGGACAACCCGGCAGATGAAGAATCATGAGGAGTGCGCGTTGAGCAACGAGAGCCTGGCCAACCTGCTCAAGGAGGAGCGGCGTTTCGCGCCGCCCGCGGAGCTGGCCGCCGCCGCCAACGTCACCGCAGCGGCGTACGCGCAGGCGTCGGAGGACCGTCTGGGTTTCTGGGCCGAGCAGGCGCGCCGGCTCAGCTGGGCCGTGGAGCCCACCGAGACGCTGGACTGGTCGAACCCGCCGTTCGCCAAGTGGTTCGCCGACGGCAAGCTCAACGTGGCCTACAACTGCGTCGACCGCCACGTCGAGGCCGGCAACGGCGACCGCGTCGCCATCCACTTCGAGGGTGAGCCGGGCGACGGCCGCTCCATCACCTACGCCCAGCTCAAGGACGAGGTCTCCCAGGCCGCCAACGCCCTCCTCGAGCTCGGTGTCAGCAAGGGCGACCGGGTCGCGATCTACCTGCCGATGATCGCCGAGGCCGTCGTCGCAATGCTCGCCTGCGCCCGCATCGGCGCCACCCACTCCGTGGTCTTCGGCGGCTTCTCCGCCGACGCCGTCGCCTCGCGCATCGAGGACGCCGACGCCAAGCTGGTCATCACCGCCGACGGCGGCTACCGCCGCGGCAAGCCCTCCGCCCTCAAGCCCGCCATCGACGAGGCCCTCACCAAGGTCGACGGCGTCGAGAAGGTCCTCGTGGTCCGCCGCACCGGCCAGGACGTCGCGTGGACCGAGGGCCGCGACGTGTGGTGGCACGAGATCACCGACCGCCAGTCCACCGAGCACACCCCCGAGGCGCACGAGGCCGAGCACCCGCTGTTCATCCTCTACACCTCCGGCACCACGGGTAAGCCCAAGGGCATCCTGCACACCTCCGGTGGCTACCTCACCCAGGCCGCCTACACCCACCACGCCGTCTTCGACCTCAAGCCCGAGTCGGACGTGTACTGGTGCACCGCCGACATCGGCTGGGTCACCGGCCACTCGTACATCGTCTACGGCCCCCTGGCCAACGGCGCCACCCAGGTCATCTACGAGGGCACCCCCGACACCCCGCACCAGGGCCGCTTCTGGGAGGTCATCCAGAAGTACGGGGTCACCATCCTCTACACGGCGCCCACCGCGATCCGCACCTTCATGAAGTGGGGCGACGACATCCCGGCCAAGTTCGACCTCTCCAGCCTCCGGGTACTGGGCAGCGTCGGCGAGCCGATCAACCCCGAGGCGTGGGTCTGGTACCGCGAGCACATCGGTGCCGGGAAGACCCCGATCGTCGACACCTGGTGGCAGACCGAGACCGGCGCGATGATGATCAGCCCGCTCCCGGGCGTC
The DNA here is from genome assembly GCF_040296285.1 of Kitasatospora sp. NPDC002227. Classification (NCBI taxonomy): domain Bacteria; kingdom Bacillati; phylum Actinomycetota; class Actinomycetes; order Kitasatosporales; family Streptomycetaceae; genus Kitasatospora; species Kitasatospora sp. NPDC002227. The sequence continues at coordinate 48,099 of NZ_JBEOWY010000022.1, read as the reverse complement.
ACCGAGACCAAGCCCGGCTCCGCCCAGCGCGCGCTGCCCGGCATCGTCGCCACCGTCGTGGACGACGAGGCCAACGAAGTCCCCAACGGCTCCGGCGGCTACCTGGTGCTCACCGAGCCGTGGCCGTCCATGCTGCGCACCATCTGGGGCGACGACCAGCGCTACATCGACACCTACTGGTCCCGCTTCCCCGGCCGCTACTTCGCCGGTGACGGTGCCAAGAAGGACGAGGACGGCGACATCTGGCTGCTCGGCCGGGTCGACGACGTCATGCTCGTCTCGGGCCACAACATCTCCACCACCGAGGTCGAGTCCGCCCTGGTCGGGCACCCGGCCGTGGCCGAGGCCGCCGTTGTCGGCGCCACCGACGCCACTACCGGCCAGGCCATCGTCGCCTTCGTCATCCTGCGCGGCACCGCGACCGACAGCGAGGAGCTGGTCGCCGAGCTGCGCAACCACGTCGGCAAGACCCTCGGCCCGATCGCCAAGCCCAAGCAGATCAAGGTCGTCAGCGAGCTCCCGAAGACCCGCTCCGGCAAGATCATGCGCCGCCTGCTGCGCGACATCGCCGAGGGCCGCGAGGTCGGTGACACCACCACCCTGGCGGACTCGACGGTGATGAACCTGATCCAGTCCCAGCTGCCGTCCGCCCGCAACGGCGGCTGACCCACCGGCTGACGTACCGAACGAGACGGCGCCGCCCTCCCCACGCAGGGGTAGGGCGGCGCCGTCGTTCACCGGACCTCGTTCACCCGGACCTCGTTCACCGGACCTCGTCAGCCTGGATCTCGTCGGCCCGGACGTCGGCCACCCGGACGAGTCCCCGTCAGGTCGCCAGGCGCCGCAGCATGTCGTACGCCGTCTGGGTGAACCTGCGGCGCAGCCCCGGCATGGTGCTCGCCATCGCGACCAGACCGACCTGGGCGGTCGGGTTGAAGCCGGCGAAGGCCGAGAAGCCCTTGGTCGAGCCGGACTGGTAGACCACCTCGCCCTCCTCCAGCGGGCGCTGGTTCCAGATCAGGCAGATCCGGGCGCCGGTCCGGCGCCGCTCGATCCGGGCCCGCGAGACGTCCCGCAGCGCCGCCCGGAGCGAGCCCGCCGAGCCCGACTGCTCCGGGATCGGCACCGCGTCCACCGACAGGTGTGCCTGGAGGAAGCGCAGCATGTCGTCCGCAGTCGAGCGCAACGCCGCCGCTCCGGGCAGGGCCGGGAGGCGGAAGGACGGGACGCGTCGGCCGCGCCGGTAGCCGGTGGCCGGTTCGCGGCCCGGTCCGCAGGAGGTGTCGATCAGCCCGAGCGGTCCGCAGACCCGGCTTGCCAGCAGTTCCTCGTACCGCTGTCCGGCCGCGTTCTCCAGGACCAGCCCGAGCAGCCCGCAGCCGAGGCTGGAGTACCGCACCTGCCCGCCCGGCACCCCGCGCACCGGTGTGCGCGGCAGGGCGCGCAGCAGGTGGGCGGTGCTGAAGGTCGCGTACGGGCTGGTGAACCAGCGCGGCACCGCGGCCGGGGTGAGGCCGACCGGCAGCCGAGGCAGGCCGGAGGTGTGGGTGGCCAGGTGGAGCAGGGTGATGGGCCGTTCGTGGGGGTAGCCGGGGAGGGTGTCGGCCGGGAGGTACTGGTCGATCGGATCGTCATACCGGACCTCGCCCCGGGCGACCATCTCCGCGAGCAGCAGCGCCGTGAAGGTCTTGGTGACGGAGCCGAGCTCGAAGCGGGTGTCCGCCCGGACCGGTCGCTCACCCACCTGGTCCGAGTAGCCCCGGCAGGCCACCGTCCGCTCGTTCCCCCGGATCACCGCGATCGCGACCCCGCCACCCGGCGCGGCGCTGTTGAACAGCGGCCGCAGGAGCTTGGTCAGCTCCGGGGAGAGCGTCGGGGGAGGCGGTGACACCACGGGAGGAGCGGTGTGAGCGCCCGCTCCTCCCGGCAGTATGTGGATGGTTTGCTGACTGGGCATGAGCTGCCTCCGCATAGGACCGTGCCGCCGGAAGGGGGTTGGGGGCGGCACGTGTCACCGACGATAGGTACGCCTCACCGAAGCCGCATCCGACCGAAGCCGTCCGAGCGAGCGCACGGACGGGCGCACGGACGGGCGCACGGACGGGCGCACCGACCGGCGCACCGACCGGCGCACCGACCGGCGCAGGAACGAGCGCCAACCGGACGCGTACCCCACTCGGGCCTTTCGCCATAAAATGCCACAAACCGGATATCACGCCTCTGTGCCCCGTAGACTGTTAAGGACGCAACAACAGCAGAGACCCTGAGGCGCGCCGGGAAGTCTGGTCGGCACTGCACCACCCGTGCATCCACCTGCAGCTCCCCGCCTTGGAGGTCCCACTCGTGGCCACCCCGCCGCCCACCGAGCGCCGCCAGTTCCTCGGACGGCTGTCGCTCCCCGAGCGCACGTACATCACGAACGCCCTCCGCACCGAGACCGTCGGCGGCATCCTGCTGCTGGCCGCCGCGGTCCTCGCACTCGTCTGGGCGAACGTCTGGCCGCACGCCTACGAGTCCGTCCTGACCTGGACGGTCGGGCCCTCGGCCCCGCTCCACCTCGATCTGCCCCTCGAGGCCTGGGCGAAGGACGGGCTGCTGGCGATCTTCTTCTTCGTGGCCGGCATCGAGCTCAAGCGGGAGTTCGTGGCCGGCGAGCTGCGCAGCCCGAGTGCCGCTCTGCTGCCCGTGGTCGCCGCCGTCTGCGGGGTGGCGTTGCCCGCGGTCATCTTCGCCCTGGTCAACAGCGGCTCCGGCGGGCACCCCAACGGGTGGGCCATCCCGACCGCGACGGACATCGCCTTCGCACTCGGCGTGCTCGCCGTGGTGGGCACCCACCTGCCCTCCGCGCTGCGGGCCTTCCTGCTCACCCTCGCGGTGGTGGACGACCTGATCGCCATCCTGATCATCGCCGTCTTCTACAGCTCGGGGATCAAGTTCTGGGCGCTCGGCCTCTCGCTCGCCGGTCTGGTGCTGTTCTGGTTCCTGCACCGGCGCGGGGTGCACGGCTGGTACCTCTACGTGCCGCTGGCCTTCGTCATCTGGGCGCTGATGCATGAGAGCGGGGTGCACGCGACGGTCGCCGGGGTCGCGATGGGCCTGCTGCTGCGCTGCCACACCGAGGGGGACGAGAAGCACTCGCCCGGCGAGCACATCGAGCACCTGGTCCGGCCGCTGTCGGCGGGCCTCGCGGTGCCGGTGTTCGCACTGTTCGCCGCCGGGGTGACGATCTCGGGCGCGGCCCTGAAGGACGTGTTCACCCAGGCCACCCCGCTGGGCATCATGCTGGGCCTGCTGGTCGGCAAGACGGTCGGCATCTTCGGCGGGGCCAGGCTCACCGCCCGGCTCACCCGGGCCGAGCTCAACCCCCAGCTCAAGTGGGCCGACCTGTTCGCCGTCTCCACCCTCGCGGGGATCGGCTTCACCGTCTCGCTCCTGATCAGCGAGCTGGCCTTCCCCGACGACCCGACCCTGGCCGACCGGGCCAAGGCCGCGGTGCTGGTCGGCTCGGTGCTCTGCGCGCTGGTCGCCACCGTGCTGCTCCGCCTGCGGGAGAGGCACTATCGCGGGCTCTGCGAGGAGGAGGACCGCGACGAGGACGGCGACGGCATCCCCGACGTCTACCAGCAGCCCGCCCGCTGAAACCGCGTGAGCTGCCCGCTGGAACCGCGTGAGTCAGGCGCCGTCCCGGGTGACACATCATCTCCGGATGGCCCCGGAGTGGTGCCTGACTGTCCGGTAGGGGCATGATTCTGAGCTGTCGACCCGTACAGAGCCTCGTGCAGAGCCCCGTACAGAGCCCCGTGCAGAGATCACCCGAAGGAGAACTGCTGATGCCCACAGGAACCGCAGACGCGTCCAGCAACGGCCGGGCGCCGTACGAGGGCGAGCGTTCGGTGGGTCAGCTGTTCGCCGCGGCGACCTCCGATCTCTCCGCGCTGGTGCACGACGAGATTGCGCTCGCCAAGGCCGAGATCCGGGCGGACGTCGTGCGCGGCGTCTCCGGCGGTGTCTCGGTCATCGTCGCCGGTGTGGTGGCGCTGGCCGCCATCCCGATGCTGAGCTTCGCCGCCGCGTACGGGCTGCAGGCGCTCGGGCTGACGCTCGGCTGGTCGTTCCTGATCGTCGCCGGCGCCTACCTCGCGCTGGCCGCGCTGCTCGGGCTGCTGGCGTACCGCTCGTTCAAGAAGATCGAGAAGCCGCACCGCACCATCGAGGGGGCCCAGGCCACGGCCGAGGTACTCAAGAACGCCCGCCCCCGCCCCGCCACCCAGGAGGAGATCGACCGGGGCCTCGGCCGCCTCAAGTGAGCCGCATCAAGTGAGCCGCCTCAAGTGAGCCGCCTCAAGTGAGCCGCCTCGAGTGAGCCGCGCCGAGTAGTCCCGTCGACCGGATCCCGTCAGGCGTTCACCCCGGCGTCGAGTGCCGGGGGCGAGTTCTCGCCCCGGGTGTGACAGGCTCTCGGTATGCCGTTGGACCAGAAGCCCGTACCCGTCGAGCCCGCCGCCCCCGCCGAGCGCGGGTTCAACACGCCCGCGCCGGACGCCCCGGCGGCCTGGAGCGTCCGCTCGGCGGGTCCGTGGACCCACCGCGACCTGGCGGCCAACGGCGCTCGCTTCCACATCGCCGAGGTCGGCGAGGGCCCGCTGGTGCTGCTGGTGCACGGCTGGCCCGAGTACTGGTGGGCCTGGCGGCACCAGCTGACGGCGCTCGCCGAGGCCGGGTTCCGCGCCGTGGCGCTCGACCTGCGCGGGATGGGCGGCAGCGACCGCACCCCGCGCGGGTACGACCCCGGCAACCTGGCGCTGGACATCACCGGGGTGATCCGCTCGCTCGGCGAGCGGCGGGCCCATCTGGTCGGGCACGCCACCGGCGGTTCGCTGGCCTGGGTCGCGGCCGTGATGCGCCCCTCGGTCATCCAGAGCCTGACCGTGGTCTCCGCCGCCCATCCGCGCCAGCTGCGCCGGGCGCTGCTGACCGACCGCCGCCAGATCGCCGCCTTCGACCACGTGCTCGGCTTCCAGCGGCCGTGGATACCGGAACGCCGCCTGGTGGCCGACGACGCGGCGGCCGTCGCCGACTACCTGAACGCCTGGACCGGCCCGAACCGGCTCGACGAGGAGGCGCTGACCGCCTACCGCCAGGCGATCCAGATCCCGAGCACCGCGCACTGCTCCATCGAGCCGTACCGCTGGCTGCTGCGCTCGATGGCCCGCCCGGACGGCATCCAGTTCGCCCGCCGGATGAAGAAGCCGATCACCGCCCCCACCCTGCACGTCCAGGGCGCGGCCGACCCGGTGCTGCTCGCGCACACCGCGCTGGGCGCGGGCGAGTACGTCTCGGCGCCGTACCGCTGGCGGCTGCTGCCGGGGATCGGCCACTTCCCGCACGAGGAGGTGCCGGAGGAGTTCTCGGCCGAGCTCATCAACTGGGTGCAGGAGCACAAGGGCTGAGCTCGGGTGCGGCCGTCACAACCGTTGACATGCACTCATATGACAATCGCATAGGCCATTTGGGTCATCCTCGGGCGATTACTCCCCTCGGGCCACGGGCATCCATCCGGTATGACCTGGATGCCCGATCGCGAAGCCGCCCCGCGCCGACGCCGCCGCGGTAGCAGCTCGCCGAACCTCGCACACACCCCGGCGCCCGGCGCCACGTACGACTCCCTCACCCATCTCGACGGAGCACACGGGATGGGAATCCCCCGCATCATCGGGCGCCGCGCCCGCTGGGTCGGCGCCAGACTGCGCCGGGAGGGCTGACGGAGGACGAGACCAGCACGGCCGGACCGCCCCGAAGGGTGGCCCGGCCGTCGACGTTTCTCCGCCCGCCGCAGGTCAGCCGACGACGGTCGGCCCCACGAAGGCGAAGCCCAGCATCAGGAAGGTCACCACGCTCATGACCGGGACCAGGATCTTGGTCTCCATCTTGTTGCCGGTGCGCTTGATCAGCACGATCTCGTAGCGCTCCTTGTGCGGCCACAGCAGCGGCGCGCCCATCTTGGTGAGGCAGTCGCCCAGCAGGTGGGCCAGGGTGCCGAGGGCCACCGCGTACGGGAGCCAGCCCGGGGCGTCGGTCAGGAACTTGTCGAGCACGACGGTGCCGAGCAGCGCGAGGCCGACCACGGTGATCCAGGTGTGGTGGCCGTGCCCCGGCACGTGGGCGTTGAGCGCCTTGAGGCCCATCGCCAGCAGGAAGAACGTCATCCCGAGGGTGAACCAGCGGCCGCCGTACGCCACACCCGCCCACGTCCCGCCGCCCATCAGGGCGACGAAGAGCAGCGAGTGGGTGGCGTGCCGGTGCCCGCCCGAGGCCCAGGCGACGAAGCGGCAGAGCACCTTGGACACCGGGCCGAGGAAGTTGGCGATGGTGCCGTCGTGGTGGTCGAGGTCGGGCAGCAGCGCCGCGCCGGCCGCGAGCAGGGTGCCCATCAGGATGTCGGCGGGCCGCAGGTGGGTCCCGAGCAGCAGCGGCGGCAGGAACGGTGCGGAGACCGCGTACAGCATCGCTCCGCTGACCGCGTGCGAGTGACCCATCATCTGTTCCTGACCTCCCGTCGGACCCGTTCCAGGGGTGCTCGGTTGAGCCGAACGGGTGAGCGCGGCCGACGCTATCAGGTACGGCTGACACTGCTGTGGTCTGAGCGCGGGTCAGCTCAGAGTGCGCACCCCTCGGTGTCGACCCGGGAGCCGCCTGCCCGCCCCTGGACGGCGTCCTCGCGGACCTCGTCCGCGGTCAGCACGTAGCCGGTGTCCTGGCTGTCCAGCGACTTGGCGAAGACCACGCCGTAGACCTGCCCGTCCGGGCTCAGCAGCGGGCCGCCGCTGTTGCCCTGACGGACCAGCGAGCGGATCGAGTAGACGTCGCGGACGACCTGGCCGCGGTGGTAGATGTCCGGCCCGTTGGCCTGGATCCGGCCGCGGACGCGCGCGGGCTGGACGTTGAAGGAGCCGTTCTCGGGGAAGCCCGCGACGATCGCGCTGTCATTGGTGCGGGCCTGGCCGGCGAAGGCGAGAGCGGGAGCGTCGAGCTTGGGGACGTCGAGGATCGCGATGTCCCGCTGCCAGTCGTAGCGGACCACCGTGGCGTCGTAGAGCCGGCCGGCGCCGCCGATCTGGACGGTGGGTTCGTCGACGCCCCCGACCACGTGGGCGTTGGTCATCACCCGGTGCGGGGCGAACACGAAGCCGCTGCCCTCCAGCGTCTTGCCACAGGCCGTCGCCGTGCCGACCACCTTGACCAGGCTCTGCCGGGCCCGGGCCACCGCCGGGCTGGCGGCCAGTGCCGGGTCCGGTGCCTCGACCTCGGTGATCGGCTCGTGCTCGAAGGGGTTGAACACCTGGGGGAAGCCGTTGCGGGCCAGCACCTTGGTGAAGTCGGAGAACCAGTTCGGCGCGTCGGCGGGCAGCGCGCTCTGCACCGCACCGAGCACCTTGGAGGTGCGGACCTGCTTGGAGACGGTCGGCAGCGAGGTGCCCGCCAGGGCCGAGCCGATCAGCCAGGCCACCAGCAGCATCGAGATCACGTTGACCACCGAACCGCCGATGGCGTCCAGCGTCTTGCCCTTGCCCCGCCCGATCCGGCCGCGCAGCTTCCAGCCGAAGTGGGTGGTGATCGCCTGCCCGACCGCCGCGAAGACGATCACCACGACCACCGCGACCACCGAGGCCGTGGTGCCCGGGCTGAGGTGGCGCAGCAGCAGCGGCAGCAGTTGAACGGCGATCAACCCCCCGCCCAGGAAGCCCAGAACGGAGAGCACGCCGACCACGAAGCCTTGCCGGTAGCCCGACACGGCGAAGCCCACCGCCGCGGCGATCAGCAACAGATCCAGGACATTCACCCCGATACCCTCCCATGCTCCCGCCCCCGGAGGGCACCGGGTGGCCTGTTTCGCGGACCGGTTCAGGAGCCCTTGCGGGTGAGGTCCAGCGCTTCCTCGGAGAGGGTGAGGGTGCGGGTGCGGTCCCACGGGAGCTCGAGGCCGCTGAAGTGCAGCACCCGGTCGATCACTCCGGCGGTGAACCCCCAGACCAGCCGGCCCGCGACCTCGAAGGCCGGGCCGACGTGGCCCGAGGGGTGCCGCAGGCGGGCCCGGTTGGCGGGGTCGGTGAGCTCGGCGAGCGGGACGCGGAACACCGCACCCGTCTCGCCCAGATCCACCGGGGCGACCGGCGTCTCGCGCCGCCACCAGCCGAGCACCGGGGTCACCACGAAGCCGCTGACCGGGATGTACAGCGCGGGCAGGGCGGCGAAGACCTGGACGCCCGCCGGGTCGAGCCCGGTCTCCTCCTCCGCCTCGCGCAGCGCGGCGGCCACCGGGCCGACACCGTCCGGGTCACCGTCCTCCGGGTCCAGCGCGCCGCCCGGGAAGGAGGGCTGGCCCGCGTGCGAGCGCAGGGACCTGGCCCGCTCGATCAGCAGCAGGTCCGGCCCCGCCGGGCCCTCCCCGAACAGCATCAGCACCGCCGACCGCCGGCCGCCCTCGGCCGGCGGCAGGAACCGGCTCAGCTCCTCCGGCCGCACGGCCTCGGCCGCCGCCCGCACCGGCAGCAGCCACTCCGGCAGCCCGTCCCGCTCGATCACACCCGTCACCGCAGCCTCACCGCTGATCATCCTGTCCCCCTGCGTCTCTCGGTACCGCTACACGGACGCCGGGCTCGCCGGGAGGCCCGGGTAGTCCGCCGGGGGCTTGAGCCGCTGGCCGGGCTGGCCGCCCTTCTCGTACTTCAGCAGCTTGGCGGCCTTCTCCGGGTCGGTCTCCCCCTCGCCGTACGACGGGCAGAGCGGCGCGATCGGGCAGGCCCCGCAGGCCGGCCGCCGGGCGTGGCAGATCCGGCGGCCGTGGAAGACCACCCGGTGCGACAGCATCGTCCACTCGGACTTCGGGAAGATCTCGGCCACCACCGCCTCGACCTTCACCGGATCCTCCTCGGCCGTCCAGCCGAACCGCCGGGCCAGGCGCCCGAAGTGGGTGTCCACCGTGATCCCCGGCACGCCGAACACGTTGCCGAGCACCACGTTGGCCGTCTTGCGGCCGACCCCCGGCAGCGTCACCAGATCCGCCAGCCGGCCCGGCACCTCGCCGCCGAACCCGTCCCGCAGCGCGATCGAGAGCCCGATCAACGACCTGGCCTTGGCCCGGAAGAACCCCGTCGGCCGGATGATCTCCTCCAGCTCCTCCGGCACCGCCGCCGCCATGTCCTCCGGCGTCGGGTACTTCGCGAACAGCGCGGGCGTCGTCTGGTTCACCCGCAGGTCCGTCGTCTGCGCCGACAGCACGGTGGCCACCAGCAACTGGAACGGGTTCTCGAAGTCCAGCTCCGGGTGCGCGTACGGGTACACCTCGGCCAGCTCGCGGTTGATCTTCCGCGCGCGCCGCACCATCGCCAGGTGCGACTCCGGCTTCCGCGGCTTCGCCGCCCCGGGCCCCAGGACCTTGCTCTCTGCCATGCACGAAGGCTACGCCGCGCAGGCGACCGGAGGGGGACGAGACGGACAACCGTACGGCCCACGGCCGTGACGAAGTACCGCAGATGAACTCCGGGAGCCCGAGCCGGAATGTGCGACATCCACTTATTTCCGGTGATTCCATCGAGGTTCCGGCAACTCATGGACGGTTTATTGAGGCGGGCGGGCCGCCGTGGTTTACTCCCCCTTGGAGTCAGCTCGGCCGCTCGCATATCTGTTCTGGTGAAGTGTCACATGGTCCACTTCCTTCAAATCGAAGGACCTGCTCGCGGCCCTGCGCAGTCGAGATATCACGCGTTCATCAGCTGGGGGAACTGAGATGGCGCCCACCGACCTTTCACACCTTGGTGTCTCGGCGGAGGAGGAACGCGTCTACCGGGCCATGCTGCGCGCGCCCGGCACCGGGCCGGAAGCCCTCGCGCTCGATACGGCCCTGGAGGAAAAGGAGCTGCGCAACCTGCTCGGCTGTCTGCTGGACCGCGAGATGGTCAAATTCGACGATTTAGGACAGCTGCGGGCGGTGGATCCGCTGGTGGTCCTGGAACGCCTCATCGAAACCCGGCTGGCCCGGCTGCAGGAGGAGCTGCAGCAGGTGCTCAGCTCCCGGCACGCGACCGGCGCACTGCTGGCCGAGCAGCAGGAGGGCCAGCGCAACTCGGCCTCGGACAGCATCGAGCGGGTCGAGGGCATCGAGAACATCCGGACCAGGATCGACGAGCTCGCCTTCTTCGCCCACCACGAGGTGCTCTCGGTGCTGCCCGGCGGCCCGCTGTCGGCGGCGGCGATCGGCGCGACCCGGGAGGCGGACCTGCGGGCGCTGCGGCGCGGCACGATGATGCGCTCGATCATGCGCCGGGACGCGCTGGAGGACCAGCAGACCGCCGAGTACCTGCGCGAGCTGGCCGGCCGTGGGGCTCAGATCCGCACGCTGGAGGGCCCGCTGGAGCGCATGTTGATCTTCGACCGGAAGACCGCGCTGGTGCCGGCCGATCCGCAGGACACCTCGCGCGGCGCACTGATCGTGCACCAGGCCGGCATGCTGTCCGGGCTGTTGGCGCTGTTCGAACGGTTCTGGGCCAGCGCCGACGACCTCTGCGAGGAGCGGCTGACCGAGTTCGAGCTGGAACTGCTGCAGACCATGGTGCGGGTGGACAAGGACGAGGTCGGCGCGCGTGAGCTCGACATCGCCGTCCGGACCTACCGCGGGCACGTGGCCCAGCTGCTGCGCCGGCTCGGGGTGAGCAACCGGGTCCAGGCGGCGCTGGCCGCGCGGGACCGCGGCTGGATCTGACCAGGTCTCAGGCCGGTGCGCCGCACCCCGACCGGTTCAGCCCTCCTGCTTCGTCCAGCCCCAGCCCCGCAGGCCGCTGTCCTCGAAAGCCCGGCCGATGACCGGCAGCGCCTCCTCGGCGTCCGCCTCCGGCACCAGCACGTCCACGACGAACTCCCCGTCGCCCTGCGTGGTCCCGCCGGCCCGCGGTACGCAGTGCCACTGGGCCGGGAGCAGCGCGGCCAGCCGGATCAGGGCCGTCTCGGCCAGCGGGTGGACACCGTCCGGGGTCGCGGTGGCTGTGGCGCGGATCGTGACTGCGGTCACGGCTCTCCTCCGGAGTGTCGTCTGCCTGCCCGGCCTCACAGTCGGGGCAGCTTTTCACATGATCCTAGTTCTCATGCGAAGGGAGGAAGACGCCCCGCTGTGCAGCTGAGTGCACAGCGGGGGCTCCCGGCGGTCCGGACGCGGTCAGGCGTCGACCACCTCGGTGACGGTGATCCGCGACAGGCTGTCGGGGCTCAGCCGGTGGGCCCCGACCACCAGGTACTGGTCGGCTCCGGGCACCCGCAGGACCCGGGCGTCCTTCAGCGGCTCGTAGAAGTCGGGGTGCTCGCCGCGCACGGCGGCCAGCGCGTAGGCCTGGGCCTGCTCCAGCGGCAGCGGCTCGGAGGTGCGGATGTCGGCGCCGTACCGGTTCTTGGTGAGGCCGATCTCGGCCACCACGACGTGAGTGCTCACAGTTCTCTCCTCTGGTTGGACGTTGACGTGACTTCAGGAGGTTCAGGAGGTGCCGGCGGTGGTCAGACCCTGCGGCACGGCGGCGGTGCGATCGGCTCGCAAGGAGGCGAGCAGCGAGATCCGGGCGCCGGTGCGCAGCACCGAGGAGCGGTAGGCGCGCCCGGCCACCCGCAGCGTGACGGCTGCGAACGCCACCGCCCCGGCGAGCGAGCAGACCACCTGCCACCAGGGAACGTGACCGGCGAAGATCCTGGCGGGCATCGTGACAGTGGTGGCGATCGGGACGAACGAAGCGACGGTCACGACCGCTCCCTTACCCATGATCGAGCACATATACGTGGCGGTGACCACCAGTTGGAGCGGCGCGGTCGCGGCCTGTACGTCCTGGGTGCGCGAGGCGAGCGCGCCCAGGCCCGCGAAGAGACAGCAGACGGTGGTGAACCCGACCACGTAGAAGAGCAGGAACCAGCCGCTGGACCCGGCGATCGCGCCGAGCTGCGGCACCCCGCCGACCAGTGCCGCCGTGCTCAGCGCCGTGCCGGTGAACAGCGCCATCTGCGCGATGCCCAGTACCACGTTGCCGGCCACCTTCCCGGCCAGCAGGGCCCGGACGGGGATCGCGGCGAGCAGCACCTCGACCACCCGCGACTCCTTCTCCTCCACCACGCTGTTGGCGGCAGCGGTGCCGAAGAGCTGGCAGGAGAGGAAGAAGAGCAGACCGAAGGCGAAGGTCACCCCGTACCGGTAGCCGTCCTGACCGGACCCGTGGCCGAGGGCGACCGGCTTCAGCTCGGTGCCGTGCAGGACCCCGCTCAGCGGGATGCCCAGCTGCTGCGCGTTCTGCCCGAGCGCGGTGACGGCCACCGCCTGGCCCAGACCTGCCTGGAGTGCGGCGTCCGGGCGGTCCTTGGCCTCCAAGGTCCAGCCGTCCGCCGACGCCGCCGTGCCGCCCGGCGACAGCAGCAGCGCGTCCACGTGACCGCCGCGCACGGCCTCCTCGGCCGCCGCCCGGTCCGGGTACTCCTTGGCCTCGATCCTGCTGCCGCCCGCGTCCTGGGCGTTCCGGGCGGCCGCCACCAGTTGGGCGGCGGGCCGGTCGGTGACCGCGACGCGGTAGGTGGTGGTGCGGCCGGAGAAGGCGTGCAGGGCCAGCACGCCCGCGACGATCAGGGCGACCACCGCACCGGTCGAGATCCACAGCGCCTTGCTGCGGGTACGCATCCGGATCTCCCGGCGCGCCACCCGCAGCCAGAGCGGCTCGCCGTGCGTCTTCTGCTGTCCCGTGGTCACCGGGCCACCTCCTTGTAGATCTCGGACTTGTAGATCTCGGACAGCGGGATCGACACCTCGGCGAAGTGCGTCACCGGGCCCGACTCCAGCGCCCGCTGCAGCACCCGCTGCGCGGCGCCCTCGGCCAGCGGGGTGAACTCCGCTCCGGCCGTGGTGACTTGGAGCACCTTGACGCCGTCCATCTCCTCGATCCAGGCATCGGCCCCCGGGGTGTCGATCCTGATCACCTGGGCGTGCCGGGAGCGCAGCCCGGCTGCCGTCCCGGCGGCCGCGATCCGGCCGTCGGCCAGGATGGCCAGCTCGTCGCAGAGCTGCTCGACCAGGTCCAGCTGGTGGCTGGAGAACAGCACCGGCACGCCGTCGTCGGCGCAGCCGCGGATCAGGGCCCCCAGCGTCTCCACCGCCTCCGGGTCCAGTCCGCTGAACGGCTCGTCCAGCACCAGCACCTCGGGGCGGTGCATCAGGGCGACGGCGATCTGGGCCCGCTGCTGGTTGCCCAGCGAGAGGTCCTCCAGGCGGTCGCCGGCCCGGCCGCTCAGGCCGAGCGCCGCCAGCACCTCGTCGGCCCGTGCGGCGGCCTGACGGTTCGCCATCCCGTGCAGCCGGCCGAAGTACACCAGCTGCTCGCGCACCGGCTGGCGCGGGTAGAGGCCACGCTCCTCGGGGATGTAGCCGAAGGAGCGGCGCTGCTCGGTGGTGAGCGGCGCGCCGTGCCAGCTGACCTCCCCCGCGTCGGGGGTGAGCAGGCCCATGATGATCCGCATCGTGGTGGTCTTGCCCGCGCCGTTGGCGCCGACGAAACCGGTGAGCCGGCCCGGGGCCAGCACCATCGAGACCTCGTCGAGCACCTGGCGGCCGTGGAACGCCTTTCGTACGCCGTGCAGTTCCAGCACTGCGACTCCTCTCAGGGCAGGCTCGGGACGAGCCGGGATTGGGGCGGCCTGGGCGCTCGCGCGGTGGCGACCGGCACGGAGGCCTGGGCCCGGTCCAGTTGGGTCCGGGCCAGCAGCGAGACCACGGCTTCCTCCGTCGGGACGATCCCGAGCCGGTTCAGCGCGAGGTGCAGGTGGTGGAAGGCCAGGTAGAGCGGCTTGTGGGGCGGGCCGGCCGCGGTGACCGCGGTGACCATGCCCGCACAGAGCCGGTGCACCGAGCCGCTGGTGGCCTGGTCGGCCGCCAGTTGGTCCGTCGCGGCGAGCACGGCGCCGAGCAGGCGCTGGTGTGCCTCCTGCAGGAGTTGCTCCTGGTGCAGCCTCGGGTCCGGGTTCCGCGCACCGGACCACCACTGGTAGTGCGCGGCGAGGAAGTCGCGCTGCTGCCGCCCGGTGAGGCCGAGTGCGGCCAGCAGCTGCCGGACGATCAGCACGCCCAGCGCCAGGCGGCGGTGCGGGTCGCCGTCGGCCGCCGCCAGCAGCTCCAGCACCGTCTCGCTGGAGGCCTGGAACCCCCGCTCGGCCACCGCCAGCTGCCGCTGACCGCCCCACTTGGCGTACTCCGGCTCGTAGAGGTCCAGCCGGAGGTCGGGGCGGCCACCGCCCGGGCCCATGGGCAGGTCCGGGAAGACCGGCAGCCAGCGCCGCTCGCTCCGCCCGGCCAGCGCGGCCAGCCGGCCCAGCAGCTCGGGCCGCCGGGCGGCCAGTCGGTCGGCCCGCTCCCGGCCGGTGTGGAAGCGCAGCCGCAGGTGCGGGCCGGCCGTGTCGAAGTAGCGCAGGAAGAACCAGCAGGAAGCCTCGGCACCGACCTCCTCGGCCAGCGGCGCCACCACGTCCAGCGCGGCGGCGTCGAGCAGGTCCAGGCGGCCGGGGTAGAGCTTGAGGTAGAGCCAGGTGTGGTCCGCGGTCATCGTTGCGCTCCGTCGGGTCGGTCCCAGGAGAGGAAGTGGACGTGCTCGCACATCCGCGGCCCGTCGCCGCCGGCGATCCAGGCCTGGCCCCGGGCGGGCAGCGCCTCCTCGATCCGCAGCGTGTGCGCGCCGGCGATCAGCGGCAGGGCGGTGGCCACGGCGTGCGGGGAGGCCAGGTCGAGCCAGACGGGCTTGCGGCGGTCGGCGTCCATCGGGTCGCCGCCCAGGGCGAGGAGGAAGACCTCGTGCGGCAGGCCCAGCTCCCGGCGCCAGCGGTCCAGCCGCACCAGATGGTCGACCGTGGCCTCGCCCGCCCGCGGCGCGGGGAACCGGTCGGCCGGTACGAGCCAGCGGGCCCGGCGCAGCACCACCCGGCCGGCGGTGACCCGCCCGGTGGCGACCACCTCGGTGATCCCGGCCATCGCCTGGACCCGCAGGAACGGGTGGTTGTCACGGCTGAGTTCCGAGCGGTCCAGCCAGGGGTCCATCACGGACAGCGCCAACTGGGCCGCGCCGGTGCAGATATGAGCGGGGACGATGCCGGTGTACACCGGTGCGACCGGGCGGCCGGCCTGGTCCTCGAACTCCAGCGTGTCGTGCTCCGGATCGTGCCGCAGCGCCAACTCGTCGAAACCGAGGGAGCCTTGGCCGCGCCGCTGCTGCTCGCCCGGCCAGTGCAGGCCGGGCAGCACGCCGGCGCCGGCGTGCTGGAGGTTGTTCACCTGGCCGGCCAGGGTCAGTGCGCGGACCTCGCAGCCGGGGAAGAGCTCCCGCAGCCAGGGCAGCTGGGCCTGCTCGACGGCCTGCTCGCCGAGCACCCGGCCGAACCGGGTGAGCAGCCCGCCCAGCGCGCTGCCGAGCTGGTTGACCACCATCCGGTAGTCGCCGCCCCGGGCGGCGGCCGCGTCGGCGGCGGCCAGCTGGTGGAGCACGGCGACCGCGGGCGGTGCCGAGGTGCGGCCGACCGGGAGCCGGTCACGGCCGCGCTGCTCCTCGGCCGGGGCCAGATCGCGCATCCGGGCCTGGTGCAGGGCGGACTTGAAACCGCTCTCCTCGGCCAGTGCGGTGAAGAACGCGACGGCGTCGGCGCACCGGCCGCCGGCTCCGTGGCGGCCCCGGAACCGCTCCAGCACCAGGTCGTAGACGTGCGAGCGGACGAAGCAGGGCCGGAGCGACTCGGCCAGCGCGGTCAGGTCCTCGGCCACGGCGGCCGGCAGCGGGCCGACCGGGTCCGCGGTCGCGGTGTCCTCGTGCACCAACTGGCCCGCCCAGGCCGGCGCGCCGCAGCGGCGCGCCAGCTCGTCCGCCTGCTCGCGCACGGCGGGCAGCAGGGCCCGCCGCTCGGCGGCGCCTGCCGCCGCGACCGCCCGCGCGGCGTGGTGCAGCGCCGTCAGCCCGGCGGCGATCTCCTCGGCCGTCTGCCGCACCGGCCCGCCCGCGCCGCCGGCGCGCAGAGCCGCGGCCAGGTCGAGCAGCGGTGTCCGGCTGCCCGGGACCCACGGGACCACGGGCATCAGCAGCCCCATCCGGACGTAGCGCACCAGCCGGGCCGCGGGCAGGGCGGCGCCGGCGGCCAGGAGCTGGTCCAACTCCGCGCGGTAGAGCTCGGCCTGGACGATCCGCTCGCCGGACCAGAGGAATCCACCGGTGTCCGACAGGGTGCGGGTCACCACGGCGGCGTGACCGTCGAAGGTCGCCACCCGCGGTGCGGGGGCGTAGTCGAAGACGCCGGTGAACGCCTCGGTGGCCGCGAGCTCGGCGAAGAGGCTGTGCGCGAAGCCGACCGGCACATCGCTCTCGCTCCGGCCCGGCCCGGCGGACGGGTGCAGGGACACCGTGGTCAGACGGCTGAGCGGGCTCGGCTTGAGCGCGGCCCGGATCAGGTACAGCAGGCCGGTCCGGGCCAGCCGGCTGCCCGGCCGCAGCTGGGCTGCGGTGAGCTCGGGCGGCAGGTGCGTGGCGACCAGCGGCAGGGCCAGCGCCAGCGGCCCGTCCGTCAGCTGCTCGCGCAGCGTCTCGGCGGCCCGCGCCGAGGCGTCGTCGACCGCACGCTCCAGCGCGCCGCGCCCGGCCGCGAGCTGGTCGCACCGTGCGGACCAGGCGGTCAGCAAGTCCTGCGGGACCCCGGCCCTGGCCAGGAACTCCAGGTCGGCCGAGGTGACCGGGGCGCCCTGGTGGACAAGGCGCTTGAGCTTCAACAGCCGGCGGCGCTCGGCCCGGCCCGCCTGCGGCACCAGCGGGAAGACGGCATCGGTCAGCAGCTCGGCCGCGCGGCCGGCCGCCTCGGCGGCCACCCGGTGCCGCTCCAACTGCTCGCGGACGGCCGCGCTCAGCTCCAGCGCCGTGGCGCTGACTCCGCTCAGCCGGTCCAGCCGGAACGCGGCCAGGCGCACCCGGTCGGTGGTGGCGAGGGCGGTCACGACGCCAGCCCCACGACCAGCCAGGCCAGGTTGACCAGGATCGCCAGGCCGGTCGTCGCCGCGAGCAGCAGGCTGACCGTGATGTACACCAGGTAGCCGGCCCGGGCCCGGCGGCTGAGCGAACGCAGGTACAGCGGCAGCGGCTTGCGGGCCAGCCGGTGCAGCACGAAGGCCAGCGCGCGGCCGCGCATGTTGATCGCGCCGACCGCCGCCTCGATCGCGTGGTACCCGTCGGTCGGGAAGAGCGGGTTGAGGTTGGTGATCAGCGAGAGCAGCTGGAACACCAGCAGCATCCGGCAGAACTGCGCGGGCTCGCCGCCGCAGGTCAGCACCACGGTGGCGGACACACCGGCCCAGAACAGGTCGTTGATCGGCCCGACCAGCGAGATCAGCACCCGGCCGAACCGGCCCTGGTGACGGTAGCTGTTGGTGCGGTCCACATACGCGATCGGCAGCAGGTAGAACATCAGCCCCACCCCGGCGTCGCGCGGCGGGACTCGGTTGTAGCACATGGCCACGGCATGGCAGGACTCGTGCAGCAGGACCTGGACCAGCATCGCGCCGATCGCGACGGCCGGCATCCACGGCTCCGGCCGGCCCGCTCCGGCGCCGCTCGTGAGCGCCAGCACCGCCAGCGGGAGTGCCACGGCCGGCACCGCCAGCAGCAACGCGCAGAGCAGCCGCACCGGCACCAGGGCCAGCAGCCGTGCCACCGGGCCGGCCAGCCGCCCCGGCTCCGCCAGCAGCGGGAACCGCTTGACCAGGTCCAGCTTGGACAGCCTGGTCACCCGGTCGGTGCCCGCCCGGGCCGGCGGCTCCAGGTTGAGCACCTCGGCCCGCCGCAGGTCGGTCAGGAAGTCCGGCACCACGGTGCGGATGGACTCCTCCTGGGCCGGGAAGCGGTCGGCGAGCGAGGTCATCAGCTCGGCTCCCGTCATCCCCTCGCCCAGTGCCCGCAGTATCGCCAGACCGCTGGGCGAGATGTTCAAGTAGCGGCCCGCCGGGGAAACCAACATGGTGCGGCCACCTGCTCCGGTAATGACCTCGACACCGTCGCGCATGCGCAGGCACTCGGTGTCGAGCCACGGCTCCAGAACCGCGGCACTTTGGCTGGATGGCATGTGCTGTCCTCGCTCTCGGTGTCCAGGTGTGTGACCGGATCCGGGGAGTCGCGTCGGTAGGAACGACGCGACCCCCCGCTTCACTGTCCGGCCGCCTCAGGCGGCCTCAGGCCTCAGGAAGAGGCGGTCGAGAAGCTGCTGCCGCTGGAGGCGCAGCCACCGACGAAGGTGCCGACGCAGGCGAGGCAGCCGGCGGTGGACAGACCCGCCTGGGCGGTCTCGTCGAGCTCCTCGACGAAGGCCTGCAGGTCGAGGTCGTCACCGAGCTGGATGTTCTCCATGTGTTCCTCCTGTTGGGTCGGTTGGTGGTGATGGACTCCGGGCGGCGACCGCCCGGAGGTCAGCTGAAGGTCGAGCCGGTGCTGACGGACGAGGCGCAGGACCCGACCGAGCTGCCGAACGAACCGACGCTGCCGAACGAACCGGCGGCCGCGGTCTCGCCCAGCTCCTCGACCAGGGCGTCGTCGGTGAGGAAGAGCTGGAAGTCCTCGTCCTGGAGGTGCTGCATGGGTGTCACTTCCTTTCGGGTGGTGGCTGTTCCGGGCCCGGGGGGCCGGGAGCAGGTCAGCTGTTGTAGGTGGAGAGCGAGGCGGCGGAGCCGAAGGTGCTGCCCGCGGTGCCCGCGGAGGAGAGCGTGCCGGCCGAGCTGAGGCCCGCCGCGCCGTTCTCCGGGAGGTCTTCCACCGCGGCCTCGTCGGCCGCGAGCAGGTCGATGTCGATGTCGGTGTTCTGCATGGGTGGCACTTCCTTTCGTCCTGTCAGGTCACTTGACGGGCTGTCAGCCCCAGGGGTTGATGGTGCCGACGGTGCTGGCCGCGCAGCTGCAGCCGACGCTGGAGAGGGTCCCGATGCCCCAGGCGAGGGCCGAGTCCGCGAGCTGCTCCAGCTCGACCTCCTCGACGAGGAAGAGGTCGATCTCGAGGTCCGAAATCTGCATGAGTTTCACCTCCTCTCCGCGCTTGCGGGGTGTTGACCGCACAGCCGGCTCACCCGAAGGAGCTGGCCGAACCGAACGAGCTGGCGCAGCCGGTGGCGGTGCCGACGGTGGAGGCAGAGGCGATCGTCGACCAGGCGGCCGCAGAGTCCTCCAGGCCCTCCAGGAAGGCGTCGGCCAGGGTGTCCTCGTTGATGCTCAGGTCAAGACCGGCGAACTGGTCCATCACCCGTCACATCCCTTCGATGAGTGGTGCTCCGTCGTCCCCGCGCCAAGCCGGCGCGAGGAGGTCCTGCTCGACCTCACGCGCCGCCCACGGCGTGGCCCACGGCCAGCGCCAGCAGCTGCGTGCGTCGAAATCCGTCGATCCCGGCCAACCGCTTCAGCGCGGACGGGAGGAACCCGGCGAAGATGCTTCCTTCGAGTCCCTGGTGCACGGCGGTCAGCCAGGCGGCCTCGCAGACCGCGCCGCTGCGCTCCAGCAACTGCCGGTGCCCGTGCGATCCGTGGGCCTGCAGCGCGCTCTCGAGCGATCCGATCGCCAGCACCAGGGCGGGTGCCAGGGCGAACTCGGGCTGCAGCACCAGCGTGCTGAGCTCCGTGCCGTCCAGCGCCACCAGGGGCTCGAAGCCGTCTGGCCCCCAGCGGTGCACGGCACGCGGCAGACCGGTCACCTCGCCCGCCACCACCAGGAACTCGAGCGGCCGGGCCTGGTGTTCGGCCGGCCACAGGGCCGCGTCGCAGGCCGATCCGGCCTGCAGCATCTCGGCCAGCTGACCGCTGGTGACCGGCCGGTCGTCGAAGAACCGGGTGGCCCGGCGGCGCCTCAGGACGGCCGCGAGGTCCGCGACGGCCGGCGCTCCGTCCGGGTCCGGCCGGCCGGCCGGCTCGCCCGCTCCGGCGGCGCCGCGCTCGGCGCAGGCCGCCGCGGCCCGTTGCCCGGCGTCGCGGCGCAGCGCCGCCATGGTCTGGACGAGGTCGTTCATCGGATCCCCCCGGCGAGGCGGACCACGGCGGTGACGGGCTCGTACTCGCTGTCCACACCGATCGGCGGGGTCAGCACGGCTTCGTCCCAGTCCGGGTCGTTGGCGAGACGCAGGCCCAGCCGGCGGCTGAGCAGCAGCAGGTGGCTCAGCGCGACCCCGGTGTCCAGATGGATCACCCGGTAGGCGAAGGTCCGGTACTTCCTGGCCACCCGGACCAGGGCGCCGGTCAGCACCAGCACGGCGGCCTCGGGTATCTCCCGCAGCTCCGCGGGGAGTTCGCCGGTGCGGGCCAGGCGGTGGCCGATCGGCTGGTAGGCGTAGGCACCGGCGGGCAGGCCCGGCACGTCCCGCACCAGCAGGTAGGCGGTCGGGGAGCCGAGGTTCCCGCCGGTCGGTGCGTAGCGCAGCACCTTGTCCCGCCTGCCCTGCGGCTGCTCCTTGAGGCCGACCGAGGCCTTGAGCAGCGTGGCCAGGGCCGCCAGGGTCAGCGGGCCGGGTTCGGCCGCGGCGGCCGGCAGCTCGGCCTCGGGCAGCTCGACCGTCTCGACGCCGAAGTACGGCTTGGTCTCGTACTGCAGCGCGAGGTTCGCGGGCTCGAAGTGGTGCTGGTGGTCACGCGGGTTGACCAGCCGCCGGGGCGGGAAGGCCACCGAGTGTTCGTAGGCGTAGGCGTACGGAGGGTCCTGCAGCGGCACCCGGGGGTCACCGCAGACCTCGCAACCCGGGCGCGGAGCAAGGCTCCTGGCCTCGGACCGGCCGGTCAGCGGGTCGGTCCAGGTCCGGGTGTGCAGCGAGGCGGGCTTGCCGACCCGGGCCACCAGGGCCAGCACCTCCTGCGCGGTCAGGGCGGCGGCGGCCGACAGCTCGGGCCCCCCGAGCGCACGGCCGGGCGCCGGCGGCACCTGGGCGAGGTAGCACTCCGGACAGGCGCCGTAGTCCTCGGCGCTGTACGGACCGATGAAGAATCCCTCGGGCTCCGGCCCGGTCAGCAGGATCGGCACGCCTCGGCCGCGCAGCGCCCGGCTGATCCGGCCCAGGGCCTGTCCGGCCGGTCTTGTCGGATCAGCGCGCGGCGTCGGGGGCCCGGCTGGGCGTGCGCCCGAGTCGCCCTCGTACTGGGTCGTACTCGGGTGATTCGGGCGTGCGTCCAGGCGGGATTCCCGGCGTCGCGCGCCCGGCAAGACCGGCCGGACAGGCCCTAGCTCGCCCGGCTGCTGACCGGCGGCGTGCAGGACCGCGAGGTGCAGCTCCTCTGCCGCTGCCCCGGCGTCGGCGAGCTCGACCGGGCGCATCCCCATGGCCGCCAACTGGCCGGCCAGCGCGGCGGCGAAGGGGCCGTCGGCCAGGATGCCGATCCGCGCCTCGGCCAGCCGCCGCTGCGCCTGGGCGGCGTTGGCGTTGACCCGGGTGGTGTCCAGCAGCCGGGCCAGCAGCACCGACTGCGGGTCGGGTCCGCCCGCGGCCCCGTCCTGCAGCAGGCCGCAGGAGAAGAGCAGCAGCAGGACCGCGCGGATCTGCGCCGGGGGCCGGCCGAGCTTCTCGGCCAACTCCCCCGCCGTCCGGGTGCCGTCCAGCAGGGGCAGCAGGTCGGGCAGGATCTGCCGGGCCGAGCGGCCGGAGAGGGTCCGGCGGGTGCCGGTGCCCTCGATCAGCAGACCGGCCTCCGACCAGTGCACGACCGCTCCGGGCACCACCGAGGGGTGGGCGGGCAGTTGGAACTGCGGATCGTTGGCGGTGGCGAACGCGAGGTCCGCGGCGTTCAGTTGGGTGGTCACCGGGCCTCACCCCCTTCTCGTGGTGATCGGCGGGACGGACTCGGCGGCCGGTGACTCGCACAGTCCGCGCAGGTCTTCGCTCAGCCGGCGCCAGGTGGCGTCCGGCACCGTGGTGTCGCAGCGGGTGCAGCCGTGCACCGGTACGACGGAGAGCGCGGTGCTGCCGGCCGAGAGCAGGTCGAACGAGCGCACCCGGCCGCGCTCCTGCTCGGGCTCCGGCCCGAGCAGGACCCGGACGCTGTGCGAGACCATCGCCTCGGCGAGGCTCACGTGCGACTCCAGGTGACCGCCCGGCCCGAGCCGCGGATCCCCGTCGTAGGCCTGGAACAGCTGGCGGTCGGTGTCCCGCAGTTGGCCGTGCTGGAACTGCCGGGCCAGGAAGCAGCGGTAGCAAGGCCCCCGGGTGCCCAGGACGGCCGGGCCGACCCGCAGCGCGGTGGCACCGAGGGTGACGGCGAGCCACGGGACGCCGGTGGCGAAGGCGATGCCGTCGGCGAGTTCGAAGAGCCTGGGCGTCTCCCGCCAGGCGATCACCGCCCGGGCCCGGGCCCGGGGCCACAGGCTCGGGTCGTAGAGGTCCCGCTCCTCGCTCAGCTGGGCCGGGAAGTGGTCGACGAGTCGTCGGGCGACGGCCTGGCCGAACTCACCGACCGCCAGGATGTGCAGGTCGATCATCGGTTGCTCCTAGGCGAATGGCTGGGGCCACGGGTTGATGTCCGCCTCCGGGTGGGCCGGGTAGCCCATCGCGAGCGGCCCCTCGAACAGGCGGGGATGAGCCAGATAGCGCGCCCGGTGGACGAAGGAGAGCGGCATCAGCTGCGGGACGATCACGCGCACCACCCGGAAGCCGACTTCGCGCGCCTCGGCGGTGGTCAGTTCCACCGCATAGACGTCCATGCCGTGCTTCTCGAGGCGCTCCACCACCATCGCGAGATCGGCCCGGGAATTCCCGGTGGCCGGCCGCGGCAGTTCCGAGAACCTGCGGACGCCGTTGTCGGAATTCAGCAGGAAGTCGTACGCACCGGACCGCTCGGGGGCACCCATGTACCGCGCGCCGTGGAAGACGCTGTGGAAGTCGTCCTCGCTCTCCGGTGGCGGCTCGGCGGCAGCCAGCGCGATCCGCGAGGAGGCGGTCTCCCGCAGCATCTTGATCGCGGCCTGGTCCGGGTCGAGGTCGGTGGCGCACATGACCACATGGCGCACATGGCCGCTGCGCGGGTCCTCGTCGATGCTGTAGAGGGTCGGAATCCCGAATTCCGAGGTCGCGTCGAAGAAGGTCATCCGGATGCCCTTGCGCTCGACTTCGGCGAGCGAGCGGGCCAGTTCGGCGGAGACCCGGTCGAATTCGATCCGGGGCAGCGGCAGTCGCTGCAGCCAGGTGAGCGCGATCGAGTCTCGCTCGATCACCTCGCAGACCGCGTTCAGCAGTGCCCGGTGCAGGTCGGTGTGGGTGGCGCACCCGGTCGAGATCGGCATGGTGAACCGCTCGCTCGGGGTGAGAGCCGGGATGTGCAGCCAAACCGACACGGCGGGCACCAGCACCGGGCGCTCCTCGGTCAGTGACCAGGAGGTCGCCCAGCGGATCGGCTCGTCACGGTCCGGGAGCGTCACCGGGCAGGCGGGGTGCGCCAACTCGGCCGCGCTCACCCGGGGGAACCGGCCCAGGTCCACCGCGCGTGGGCCCAACTCCGCGGCGCTCGCCCAGAGCAGGTCCTTCGGCAGCACACAGCTGGAGTAGCGCTCCAGTGCCTCGGCGATCGAGATCGCCCGGGCGAGCTGCGGATCGGTCCCGCCGCCCCCGCCGCCCAGCTCGGAGCCGGACTGGCGCCCCGTGGTGGAGCGGATGTTGGGGTGGAGGTGCTCCAACTCCCCCATGGTCGAGGAGTACACGACGAGCTTCGCGGCGGCGGACGAGATCCGCGTCGTCCTTCCGATCAATCCCCCGCCGTCCGACACCAGGGCGTCGAGCCTGCGGAGCCCTTGCGGCAGTTCCGGGCCGGCGGGCGGCTCACCGGCGACCATTTCCAACATTGACCGCTACCCTTCCGAATGTCACTTGCTGGCTCTCGTCGGCGTGCCCCGGGTCAGTCCCAGGCGTGGGTGCCACCGGGATCGTGACCGGGCGGGGTGTGGATTCCACCGGCGGAGTCCAGGTCGATCGCTGTTCCCCCTGTCGAAAGGCCCGCGCTCGCAATCGCGGAATTCCGCTCCGCCGGGACGCCGACCGCGATGACGGCTGCCATTGCGGCAGCGCATCCGATCACCGCCGCGCGTCCCGCAATCCGGTTTTTCGCTCTGCTGTTCCCCTGCACCTTCACTGTTTCCCCCGTGTGTCGTCGTTCTTGCGACACCTGAAATATGTCAACTCCGAGGGCGGCCCAGTAGAGGGTTCCGGTGCAGCTTCATGCACCCGCGCGATGCATCAAGGTGCGGCTCCCGGACGGGGCGGAAACGTCGAAGGCCCGGCCCCGCGCGGTCTGCGCGGAGCCGGGCCTTCGGGCCGTCAATGGCCCTGGGTCACCAGGTGCAGGGTTCGCCCTGGGCGTCCAGGGAGTCGGAGAGCAGTGCCGGGTGGTCGGGCCAGCCGTTGGTGTGCCAGTGGGCGATCCGCCAGGCCAGGCGGACGGGCCAGACGGGTGTCTGCGGCAGCGAGGCCACCGGGAGCCACTCCAGGGTCTCTCCTGCCGCGAGGTCCAGGCCGGTCTCGGGCTCTCCGTCGGCCGCCACCAGGTAGTAGTGCTCCTCGCGGCCGCGGTTGTAGACCTTGGCCAGTTCACGGAGGACGGTGCCGGACAGGCCGGTCTCCTCGCGGAGTTCACGGAGCACGGCGGTCTCGGGCGTCTCCCCGGCCTCGACCCCGCCGCCGGGGATGAAGTACCGGCGGCCGCCCTCCGGCGGGTAGCGGATCGCCAGCATCCGGCCGTCCCTGATCAGTACCGCCGCCGCCCGTACCCGTACCGGCGGCCGGTCGGCCGGCTCCTCGTACCGGACCGACGGGCCAACGTCCTCCCCCCGGCTCCAGGCCCGGAGCACCTGCTCCGCCGATCCGGTCGGCCGGATCCGGGCCTGCAGCGCAGCGGCCAACGGCAGCAGCACCGAGCCCTCGCTGCCCTGGTCGGGCAGGGAGTACCAGGGCCCTCCCCGATCCTGATGCTCCATCACCTCGAGCTGCTCCCCGCGGAACCGAACCGCGAGCCGTCGTTCCGAATTCACCGGCACCCCCTGGAGACGTACCGACCATGGTGTCAGCCGGCCCGACGCGACGCCCGCTCGGGCATCGTGCTCGACACCGGCGGGCTGTGGCGCAGTCGCCGGTGGCCCCGGCCGGCTCAGGCGAGGCGGCCGCCGCCGTCCACGTGCAGCACGGTGCCGGTGACGTACGGGTTGTCGATGGCGTAGAAGACCGCCTTGGCCAAGTCCGCCGGGGTGCCCACCCGGCGCGCCGGGTTGCGGGCGGCGACGCCGCGCAGGAAGGCCTCCTTGTCGGCGCCCAGGCCGTCCCAGGACCCGGAGTCGACGATGCCCGGCGAGACGGCGTTGACCCGCAGCGGGGCGATCTCGACTGCGAGGGCCTGGACCAGGAAGGCCAGCGCGCCGTTGGTGGTGGCCATCACGGTGCGGGCGGGTGCCGGGCGCCAGGCGGCCACTCCGGAGAAGAAGGTGAACGAGCCGTGCTCGGCGGCCTGCCCGGCCAGGTGCTTGGCCAGCAGCAGCGGGCCGATCACCTTGGCGGCGAACGCCCGCTGTACGTCGGCGAGTTCGAGCTCGGCCAGCGGGCCGTTGGCCGGCATCGCGGCGGTGGAGACCAGATGGTCGAAGCGGCCCACCCGCTCGGCCAGGGCCGCGATCGTGCTCTCCTCGGCCAGATCGACCGGGACGACCTCGGCGCGGCCGGCCAGCTCACCGGCCGTCCACTCGAGCTTGCGCGGGTCGGGCCCGGCCAGCACCAGCTCGGCGCCGACGGCCGAGGCGGCCCGGGCGATCAGGCTGCCGGTGCGTGAGCCGGCTCCGACCACGATCAGGCGCTGTCCGTCGAGGCGGTGTGCTTCGAGAGAGGCGGTCATGGGGGCGCTCCTTGTGCGAGAGGTTGGATGCCTTGAGCCTCTCGCCGGGCCCGGCCATGAGTCCAAGGCTTGTTTTCGACCGGAGCGATAAACTCTGCTCATGGCTACGCTGCGGCAGTTCGAGTACCTGGTCACCGTGGTGGACACCGGCTCCTTCACCCGGGCCGCCGAGCAGCTGCACGTCACCCAGCCCGCGCTCTCGCACCAGATGCGGGCGCTGGAGACCGCCGTCGGCGGCCCGCTGCTGGAACGGCTGCCGCGCTCCGTCCGGCTGACCCCGCTCGGCCGGGCCGTGCTGCCGCACGCCCGGGCCGCCCTCGCCGAGGCCGAGCGGCTGCACGCCGCCGCACGGCGCACTGCCGGGCTGGACGGGGGCGAGCTGGAGGTGGCCACCGTCTACTCGGTCAGCCTCGGGCTGCTGCCGCCGGTGCTGCGCGCCTGGCGGCGGCGGTACCCCGGGGTCCGGATCAGGCTCCGGGAGTACCCCCATGCCGAGCTGCTCCGCACCGCGATGGCGGCGGGCCACGCCGACCTCGCCGTCGGGCCGGTGCCGGCCGACTGGGACGGCCCCGTCCGGGAGCTCGGGGTCGAGGAGTTCGCCCTGGTGCTGTCGCCCGACGACCCGCTCGCCGCACTACCGCAGGAGCCCCTCCCGCTGAGCGCACTGGCCGGCCACCGCTGGGTCCACTACGCCCCCGGCAACGGCCTCGCCGATCTGCTGGACCGCGTCTGCGCCCAGGCCGGCTTCCACCCGCAGGTGGCCGTCCGGGCCGAACAGACCGCCGCCGTGCCGCTGTTGGCCGCCGCCGGGCTCGGCCCCGCCTTGGTGCCGGCCCATATCGTCCCGCCGGGCTCCGACGCGGCCGTGCTCCGGCCGGACCCGCCCGTACGCCGCACCCTGGCCGCCTGGACCAGGACCAGGCCGGATCCGCTGACCACGGCGTTCGCGGATCTGCTCGCCGAGCACATCCGGCTGAGCCCGGGGTGACCGCGGCGAGAGGCCGCGGTCAGGGTGCCCTCTGGTGGGGCCGGCGGCCTGGTGGGGTCGGCGGCCCGCCCTACCGCTTGGCGGCCCACTCCTCGCGAAGCATGCCGAAGAGCACCCGGTCGTGCCACTCCCCCGCCACCAGCGCGTCAGCCCGGCGGCGGCCCTCCTCCGTGAAGCCGATCCGGCGGAAGGTGCGCTGGGCGCGCTCGTTGCCCGCCCAGGTGTCGAGTTCGAGGCGGCGCAGGTTCATGGTGGAGAAGAGGTGGCCGACCAGCAGGGTGAGCGCCTCGGTGCCGTGGCCCTGGCCCCAGCAGGAGCGGTCGCCGATGGTGATGCCGAGGGTCGCACGGGTCACGTAGTAGTCGATGTCCCGGTAGTCGACGAAGCCGATCGGCCGGCCGTCCGCCACGGCCTCGACCGTCAACGCGGCCTCCCGGTGCGGCACCAGCTTCAGCATCCGCTCGAAGTCGATCTCGACGCCCTCCCGGGTGATCGGCCCGAAGAGCGGGTCGCCACCGCTGGCCCAGTGCACCACCTCGGGGTCGTTGCGCCAGGCCAGGTGGTGTTCGAGGTCGTCGGAGCGGAGTGCGCGGAGCCGTACCAGGGTGCCGTTGATCATGGGGGAAGATAAGAAGACCGTCCGACGGTGCGTCAACCGCTTTTCCGAAGGACTAGACCACTTCGGCCCGCCGGGAGAGACTTCCCCCATGAGCGACGCGACGGTGCTCCTCGGGCGCGACGAGCTGCTCGGGCGCTGCCGGGCCGTCCTGGCGGACGGGGGCGGGGTGCTGCTGACCGGGCCCGCCGGGATCGGGAAGTCCGCGGTGCTGGACGCCCTGGACGCCGAGGCCCAGCAGGCCGGTGAGCTGGTGCTGCGCAGCAACTCCTCCGCGATCGAGGCGAGCCTGCCGCACCTGGCCCTCTACGACCTGTTCGCCCGGCCGGTGGCCGAGCACGGAGGGCTGCTCGCCCCGCACCTGCGCGCGGTGCTCGACGTCGTCCTGCTCCGCTCCCCCGCCGACGGCGTGGCCACCGACCAGTTGGCCATCCGGGTCGCGGTGCTCGAGCTGCTCCGGGCGCTGGCCGCCGACCGGCCGGTGCTGCTGGTGCTCGACGACGCGCACTGCCTGGACCAGGCCAGTGCCTCGGTGCTCGGCTTCGCGGCCCGGCGGCTGCAGTCCGCCCGGGTCCGGTTCGCCGCCGCCGAGCGGCTGGACGCCGGGCGCGAGCCGGGCTGCCTCGGTCTGCTGCCGGAGCCGCGCACCGAGCTGGCGGTGGCCACCCTGCCCGGCCCGGTGATCGGCGAACTGCTGCGCACCCGGCTGGATCCGGCGCCCACCGACCGCGCCTCGGAGCGGATCCAGACCGCCAGCGGCGGCAACCCCTACTACGCGCTCGAGCTCGCCCAGGCCGCCCTGCGTGCCCAGCCCCCGGCCGGCACCGACGAGCCGCTGCCGGTACCCGAGCGGCTGCGCGCCCTGCTCGCCGACCGGCTGGCCGCGCTGCCCGCCGAGGCACTCGGCCCGCTGCTGCTGCTCGCCGCCGCCGCCCGGCCCGGGCCCGCGCTGCCGGAGGCGGACGGCCGGGCCCTGGCGGCCGCCGTCGCCGCCGGGGTGCTCGGCGAGGGCCCCGGCGGCGAACTCCGCTTCACCCACCCGCTGTTGCGCGAGATCATCTACGCCGACGCAAGCCCCGAGCAGCGCCGCGACTGCCACGC
Source organism: Kitasatospora sp. NPDC002227 (assembly GCF_040296285.1). NCBI lineage: Bacteria > Bacillati > Actinomycetota > Actinomycetes > Kitasatosporales > Streptomycetaceae > Kitasatospora > Kitasatospora sp. NPDC002227. Next base: position 19,482 of record NZ_JBEOWY010000022.1, on the reverse strand, counting down.
CACGCTGGCCCGGCTGCTCGAGGACCCGCTGGAGCGGGCCCGGCACCGGGCGCTGGCCGACACCGGTGCCCCCGGCCAGCGGGCGGGCATCGCCCGGGAGTTGGCCGACGCCGCCCGGATCGCCGTCAACCGGGGTGCTCCCGCCCTGGCCGCCGAGCTCTCCCTGCTCGCGGCCGAACGCAGCTCCTGCACCCCGGAGTTGGCCGCCGATCGGCTGCTCGCGGCCGCCCGGCACTCCTACGACGCCGGGCTGGTCGAGCAGGCCCGCACGGCTTGCGCGGCGGTGCTGCGCGGCCCCGGCCGGGCGGCCCGGGTCGGCGCCCGGCTGCTGCTGGTCCAGCTCGCGGGCGGCGAGCGCTCCGGGGTACCCGCCCTTCTCGACGCCGCACAGGCCGATGCGGCGGACGACCCGAGACTGCGCGCCGACGTCCAACTCCACCGCGCCGAACACGCGTTCAGCACCGGCCGGGTCGAGCAGGGCCTGGCCGCGCTGGCCGAGGCCGAGCGGCACGCGGTGCTGAGCGGCGAGGTGGACCGGCAGATCGAGGCGATCGCCCTGCGCGCCCCCATCCAGATGCAGCACCGCCCGGCCGAGGCCGGCCGGGAGCTGCGCCGGGCGGCGGCGCTGGCCGCCGGGCGCCCGGCACTGACGGCCGCAGCCGTGCAGGTCCGCTCCTGTCTGGTGATCTGGCTGCTGCGCTGCGGCGAGACGGCCGAGGCCGTGTCCGCCGTCGGCCTGCTGCGGCGGGACGTCGAGCGGGCCGGCCGGGTGAAGGACCTGGCCGACGTACTGCACCTGGTCGCCTCGGTGCACGAGCGGGCGGGGCTCTGCGACCAGGCCTACCAGGCAGGCGAGTTGGGCGGGCGGATGCGGGCCGAGTCCGGCCCGACCCCGGGGCCGGGCCTGGTGCTGAGCGCCGCCGCCGAGCTCAACGGCGGCACGGCCGAGCGGGCCGCGGAGCTGGCCGAGGCGGCGCTGCGCTCGGGTGAGCGGACCGGCGACACCGAGTGGAGCGCGTACGCGCACGGGCTGCTCGGCCGGGCCGAGCTGCTCCGCGGCCGCCCGCCCCAGGCCGCCGAACACCTGGGCCACTGCCGGGAGTTGCTGCGTGGAATGGGCTTCACCGACCCGGCGCTGTTCCTGGTGGACGCCGATCTGGTCGAGGCGCTGGCCCGCTCCGGGGCCGTCGAGCAGGCCCGGTCGGTGCTCACCGAGGCGGAGCGGGAGGCCGAACGCCTCGGCCGCCAGGTCGTCCGGCTCGGCCTGGCCAGGGCCGGGGCGCTGCTGCGCGGCCTGGGCGGCGACCCGCGCGGCGCGGCGGACGGCCTGCGGTCCGCCCTGCCCGCCGCCCACCCGTACCCGCTGGAGCCGGCCCGGGCCCGGCTGACCCTGGCCGAGCTGGAGCGGCGGGCCCGCCGCCGGGCCGCCGCACGGGCCGAACTGAGTGCGGCCGCCGGGCTGTTCGCCCAGGCCCGGTGCCTGCCCTGGCTGGACCACACCCGGGCACAGCTGGTCCGGCTGGACGGCGCGGCAGCCGGGCTGAGCGACCTGGAGCGGCAGATCGTCGACCTGGTGCAGCAGGGCGCGACCAACCGGCAGATCGCCGGCACCCTGCACGTCTCGGTCAAGGCGGTCGAGGGCAGCCTGACCAGGCTCTACCGCCGCTACGGCATCCGGGACCGGACACAGCTGACGCTCCGCCGGATCACCGGCTGACCCGGCGCAAGGGTGACCCCTTGGCTTTGCAAGCGAAGGTCAAGGGTGGGCTTTTGACTTCGATTCATTGACCGTACATGGCCATCGGACTACGTTTCCGCTCGGCTCGGGCACTCGGCACCACCCCCACACCGCCCCGGGCCTGGCTCGCCCCCACCCCAGGGGCCACTTCAGGAAAGGAATCCGAGTGGACACGACCCATTCGGGACGCTTCGGACGGTCCGCACTGGTACCCGCCCTCGGGCTGTTCGTCGCACTGACCTCCTCCGCCTTCACGGGCATGGCCTCGGCCGCCCAGCCCCCGGCGTCGAACGTCGTACGCTCCTGCGCCGCCCCGGCCCACCCGGGCGAGCTGGCCTGCCTGGCACTCAAGCGCACCGACGTGCACGGGCTGGCCGCCTCCGGCTACGGCCCGTCCGACCTGACCAGCGCGTACAAGCTGCCCGCGGGCGGCTCCGGCCAGACGGTGGCCATCGTGGACGCGATGGACGACCCGAACGCCGAATCCGACCTGGCCGCCTACCGGGCCAACTACGGGCTGCCCGCCTGCACCACGGCGGGCGGCTGCTTCCGAAAGATCGACCAGAACGGCGGCACCAACTACCCCACCGCCGACACCGGCTGGGCGGGCGAGATCTCGCTCGACGTGGACATGGTCAGCGCCGTCTGCCCCGCCTGCAACATCCTGCTGGTGGAGGCCGCCTCGGCCAACCAGGACGACCTCGGCCGGGCCGTGAACCAGGCGGTGGCCCAGGGCGCGAAGTTCGTCTCCAACAGCTACGGCGGCTCGGAGGACTCCTCGGTCTCCTCCGCCGACGCCGGCTACTTCAACCACCCCGGCGTCGCCATCACCGTCAGCGCGGGCGACTCCAACACCGGCGCCGAGTACCCCGCCACCTCCCAGTACGTGACCGCCGTGGGCGGCACGGCACTCAAGCGGGACTCCTCGGCCCGGGGCTGGAGCGAGACGGTCTGGAAGACCAGCTCCTCCGAGGGCACCGGCTCGGGCTGCTCGGCCTACATCGCCAAGCCGAGCTGGCAGAGGGACACCGGCTGCTCCCGTCGTGCGGAGTCCGACGTCTCCGCCGTGGCCGACCCGGCCACCGGGGTCGCGGTCTACCAGACCTACGGCGGCAACGGCTGGTCGGTCTACGGCGGCACCAGCGCCGCCGCCCCGATCATCGCGGGCGCCTGGGCGCTCGCCGGGGCACCGGCCGCCGGCGACAAGGCCGCGCAGTACCCGTACCTGCACACCTCGGCCTTCAACGACGTGACCTCGGGCAACAACGGCTCCTGCTCGATCTCGTACATCTGCAACGCCGGCCCCGGCTACGACGGCCCGACCGGGCTCGGCACGCCGAACGGCGTCAGCGGCTTCGGTGCGGGCACCACGAGCACCGAGACGGTGAGCGTCACCAATCCGGGCAGCCAGGCCACCAAGGGCGGCAGCGCCGTCTCGCTCCAGATCGCCGGCAGCGACTCCGCCGGGAAGCCCCTCACGTACAGCGCCACCGGCCTCCCCGCCGGACTCTCCATCAGCTCCACCGGCCTGATCACCGGCACGCCCAGCGGTTCGGGCAGCTCCAACGTCACCGTCACGGCGAGCTCCGGCACGGCCTCCGGATCGACCAGCTTCACCTGGACGGTCGGCACCGGCGGCGGCGAGACCATCACCTTCCGCAACCCCGGCAACCAGAGCGGCGCCGCCGGCACCGCCGTCTCGCTGCAGGTCAACGGCAGCGACTCCGCAGGGAACGCCCTCACCTACAGCGCCACCGGCCTCCCCGCCGGACTCTCCATCAGCTCCACCGGCCTGATCACCGGCACCCCGACCACGGCCGGCACCACCACCGTGACGGTGACCGCGACCTCCGGGACGGCCTCCGGCTCCACCAGCTTCACCTGGACCGTCACCGGCGGTGGCGGCTCCGGCTGCGGCAACCTCCCCGCGTGGAGCCCGAGCACCTCCTACGCCCCGGGGGACCAGGTCTCCTACAGCGGCCACAAGTGGCTCTCCACCTGGTACTCCACCGGCGCCACCCCGGGGGCCCCGGCCTCCTGGGCCGTCTGGTCCGACCAGGGCGCCTGCTGACGCCCTCGACCCCTGGTGCCCCGCCGCAGCCGGCCCCCGGCAGCGGCGGGGCACCCGCATGATGTGATGATCTTTCAGGCGCTTGTGAAGCGAGCCCTACCCACTGTGTCAGATGCGTGAAGAGCGGCTTTCGTCACAGGTTGGATGATCTCAGTTGGGTCACACTTTGGGGTCTCTGGTATGGCAGTTCGACTCCTACCTCGAAGTAACAGTAGGACATATCGGACTAAGTCCCGTTAAAAACCCTCAGAAATTCCGAACTCTTGCCCCTCCGGGCGCATTTGCAACCGCAGGCGCCCAAACCACATCCTTCCCGAATGGGACGAATCTCGGGTGGGGCCGTCCGCCGTGCACCCCGGATCGACTCAGCCCCTGGAGCGGCCGACCCCCGTTCGGCGCCTGCCCTCACCACCGTCCGTGGAGATTCCATGCCCACACATCAGCCCCCTACGGTCGCCGTCATCGGCCTCGGCTATGTCGGACTGCCCAGCGCCTTGGCGCTGCTCGCCGCCGGGAGCCGGGTGATCGGCATCGACGTCAGCACCACGCGGTTGGCCGCCATCCGGGCCCAGGACGTGGACCTGCTGCCCTCCGACCTCGACCGGCTGGCCGAGTTCGTCGAGGACCCGCGCCTGACCCTCACCGCCGACCCGGCCGCGCTGGCCGAGGCGGACGCGGTGATCGTCTGCGTGCCGACCCCGGTCGACGCCCACCTGGTGCCCGACCTCGGCGCGCTCGCCGGGGCCTGCGCCACGGTGGTCGAGCACGCCGTGCCGGGCCAGCTGCTGATGCTGACCTCCACGACCTACGTGGGCACCACCCGCGACCTGCTGGTGACCCCGCTGGCCGCGCGCGGCCTCGACGCGGGCACCGACATCCACGTCGCCTTCTCCCCCGAGCGGATCGACCCGGGCAACTCGCGCCACACCCAGGACACCACCCCGCGCGTGGTCGGCGGGGTCGGCGAGCGCTGCACCGAGCTGGCCGCCGAGCTGCTCCAGCTCACCGCGCCCTCCGTGCACCGGGTCGGCTCCCCCGAGGCCGCCGAGATGAGCAAGCTCTTCGAGAACACCTTCCGGGCGGTCAACATAGCCCTGGCGAACGAGTTCGCCGACAACTGCCGGGCCCTGGGCCTGGACCCGATGGAGATCATCGAGGCCGCCGCCACCAAGCCGTACGGCTTCATGCCGTTCTACCCCGGCCCGGGCGTGGGCGGTCACTGCATCCCCTGCGACCCGCACTACCTGCTCTGGCAGCTGCGCAAGCTCCGGGTCTCCTCCCCGCTGGTCGACACCGCCATGACGGCCATCGCGAGCCGCCCCCGCCAGGTGGTGAACCGGGTCCGCGAGCTGCTCGCCGAGCGCGGCATGCCGCTGGCCGGCGCCCGGGTGCTCATCTCCGGCGTCGCCTACAAGCCGGGCGTCGCCGACCTGCGCGAGTCCCCCGCGCTGGAGATCATCGAGGAGCTCGCCGCGCTGGGCGCCGAGGTCTCCTTCAGCGACCCGCTGGTCGCCTCCGCCCGCATCCACGGCGAGGTCCTGCAGGCCGTGGCCGACCCGGGTGCCGAGAAGTGGGACCTGGTCGTCGTGCACACCGTGCACCCCGGCGCCGACCTCGAGTGGCTGGCCGAGCACGGCAAGGTGCTCGACGCCACCTACCGCCTGGCCGACCTCCCCTCCAAGGCGGTCGTGTGAGCCTCCCGCCCACGCCGGAGCGCGGCTTCTTCGAGCCCCGGCAGCCAGAGCCCGAACCCGAGCAGTACCAGCCGTACGAGCCCTACCCCTCGTACCAGCAGTACCAGGGCTACGACGAGCAGCAGACGTACCGGCCGGAGGTGCCGCGCCAGGCGCCCGAGGGCTTCACCAGCGCGCCGGACCGCTCCTGGAGCTACCAGGCGTACGAGCGCGAGCCCGAGCCGGTCAGCGCCTGGAGCGAGCCGGCCCGGCCCCGCACCGTGGTGCAGGCCGAGCCGGACCCGGTGGCAGGCCGGGTGCTGCCGCCGCTGCCCGAGGGGGTGCGGGCCAACGCCCGCAAGCCCGGGCCGCTCGGCCGCGCGATGGACAGAATGGACCCGGCGGTGCGCCACGGCCTGCGCCGGGTGCTGACCCTGCTCTGCATCCTGCCGCTGCTGCTCCTGCTCGCCCGGGAGGCCCCGCGCCTGCCGCAGAGCCCGCTGGTGCTCGGCTACGGCTTCATCGTGCTGCTCGGCACCATCGCGATGATCTACATCGCGTACAGCAAGTACGAGGACCCGTCCGTGCGCGAGCTGCGCAAGCGCCCGCGCAACCTGGACGAGTTCCCGGTGCTCAAGGCCAACCCCCGGGTCAGCTTCCTGCTCGCCGTCAAGGACGAGGAGGAGGCGATCGAGGCCTGCGTGCGCTCGATGGCCGAGTCCGACTACCCGGACCTGCAGATCATCGTGGTGGACGACCTCTCCGAGGACGGCACCCGGGACGTGCTTCGCAAGCTGGAGGCCGAGCTCGGCATCACCGTGCTCTACCTGGAGAAGAACCTCGGCAAGAAGCACGCCCTGGTCAAGGCCTGCGAGATCGCCGACGGCGACATCCTGGCCTTCACCGACTCCGACTGCATCCTGGCCCCGGACGCGCTGCGCAAGTGCGTCGAGGCCATGGTGCGCCACCCGGAGCTGGGCGCCGTCTCCGGCCACTGCCGGGCGCTCAACGCCCCGGTCTCGGTCTTCACCCGCGCCCAGGACGTCTGGTACGAGGGGCAGTTCCGGATCGCCAAGGCGGCCGAGTCCACCTTCGGCTCGGTGACCTGCGTCTCCGGCCCGCTGGCGGTCTTCCGCAAGGAGGCCGTCTACAACTACTTCCCGGCCTGGGCCGGCGACCGCTTCCTCGGCGCGCCGTTCCGCTTCGCGACCGACCGCCAGCTGACCGGCTACGTGCTCGGCCAGCGCTGGAAGGGCGCGGCGCTCAAGCGCCAGTACGCCGACTCCCCGTTCGTGACGGCGGAGGACTACCCGGCCCGCAAGTGGCGGATCGGGTACGTGCAGTCCGCCCGGGTGTGGACCAACGTGCCCGCGCGCTTCCGCCCCTTCATGAAGCAGCAGATCCGCTGGAAGAAGAGCTTCATCCGCAACCTCTGCTTCACCGGCACCTTCATGTGGCGCCGGGGCCTGGGCCCCGCCCTGCTCTACTACGGCCACGCGCTGTGGGTGGTCGCCGCCCCGATCATGGCCTTCCGCCACCTGGTCTGGGCGCCGGTCCACGGCATGGCCTTCCTGACCCTGCTCTACCTGTGCGGAGTCATCCTCAAGGGCCTCATCTGGGGCCTGGCCTTCAAGATCGACAACCCGGGTGACACCCGCTGGCGCTACCGGCCGGTGATGAGCCTGCTCTCCTCGGTGCTGCTGGCCTGGCTGCTCCCGTACTCGATGGCCACCATCCGACGCGGCGTCTGGTCGAGGAGTGCCACGTGAAAAACGCCCTGACCAGCCTGGCCAAGGGGATTGCGGCCGTGCTGACCACCGCCTTCGTGATCGCGATCTACGCGATCGTGCTCTCCCGAGGGAGCCTGCTGTGAGCGCCCGTCGCACCGCCCCGATGAAGCGGGGCGTGACGCACTGGATCTCCCGCGTGGTGCTCGCCTGCTCGGCCCTCGCCGTGCTGGCGATGCCGTTCTACGCCGGTTGGAAGTACTACACCTTCCGCCGGGACGTCACCCCCCAGGTGGCGGTGCCGGTGGCGAAGCTGGACCGCGCCACCCAGGCCTCGTTCACGGCCGGCGGCGCCAAGCTGCCGGAGACGGCGGCGCCGGTCGTGCTGACCTTCCACGACATCAACCCGAAGAGCGAGAGCCCGTACATCATCACGCCGCAGGCGTTCGACGAGCAGCTCACCGCGTTGGAGGAGGCGGGCTACCGCAGCCTGACCACCGACGAGTTCGTCGACTACCTCAAGGGCGGCCCGGCGCCGAAGCGCTCGGTCTACATGACCTTCGACGACGGCACCAACGGCCTGTGGGTGTACGGCGACCGGATCCTGGCCAAGCACCACATGCACGCGGCCTCCTACCTGATCTCCGGCCGCGTCGACCACAACCGGCCGTACTACCTCTCCTGGGAGGAGATCTCCCGGATGGCCGCCTCCGGCCGCTGGGACTTCCAGGACCACACCTTCGACCTGCACTGGCGCGGTGCGGTCGACGCCGAGGGCGCCCAGGCCTCGGCGCTGGCCAACCGGCTCTGGCTGCCGGCCGAGAAGCGGATCGAGACCGTCGGCGAGTACACGGCGCGGATCAACAAGGACATCAGCACCTCGTTGGAGACCATGGCCGCGCACGGCCTGCCGAAGCCGCTGATGTTCGCCTACCCCTTCTCGGAGACCAGCGAGCGGGCCAACCTGCCCGTCCCCGGCCCCTCCCTGCAGGGCATGCTGGAGCAGACCTTCGCCGCCACCCTGACCGACGTCTCCAAGCGTGAGCTGCCCGCCAGCCGCCGCGCCGCCGGGGTCCGCCAGGTGCAGCGGCTGGAGGTCTACCAGCGGACCACCGCCAAGGACCTGCTCGACCAGATCGCGCAGTGGACCCTGGTGCCGCCGGTCGCCGACGACCCGCTGAACCAGCCCGAGAGCTGGGTGCACAACGACGGCACCCAGGCCAAGGAGATCGGCGCGCTCACCGGCGCCGGCCCCTACCCGGGCAGCAACGGCTACGTCTCCGCCGAGTACCTGCCGCTCACCTCGGCCGACTGGAACGACTACTCCACCGAGGCGACCGTCGAGGACCTCGCGGACGACAACAACATCGGCCTCACCGTGCGCTCCGGCAGCGGTGACCCGCTGACCGTCAGCCTCAGCCGCTCCAACGTCAGCATCTTCCGGGGCGTTGGTGACAAGCGCGAGCAGGTCGCCACCAAGGCCCTGGTCGCGCAGCCCAAGCACAAGCTCAAGGTCACCGTGAACGGCAGCGTGACCAAGGTGCTGGTGGACGACCGCACCGAGCTGACCTGGACCAGCAAGGTGGAGGGCACCGAGGCCACCGGCGGCATCGGTCTGAGCGTGCGCAACGGCACCAACGGCACCCACTGGCCGAAGTTCAGCGCGCTCAAGGTCTCCCAGACCCCGCCGAGCACCGGCAACGGCGCGACCTCGCTGACCGTGGCCAAGGCCGTGCTGCTCGACCCGGGCGCCGCCTGGGAGTCCGCTCCCGGCGTCCCCTCCGGCATGAAGATCGGCGGCGACGGCCTGGCCCCGCAGGGCCTGGCGCTCTCCGACTACGCGGCCTACGAGCAGGCGCGCACCTCGGGCTGGACGAAGTACACCGTCCGCGGCACCGTGGGCCGGCTCAACACACCGCAGGTCTCCGGGGCGGTCTGGGTCCGGGTCGGCAGCCCGGACGCGATCAGCGTCGAGGTCTCCCGGCGCGGTGTGCGGGTGCTCACCGGCAGCGCCGACAACCGCAAGGTCGTCGAGACCAGGGGCCTCGCGGACGCCGACCACCATGACATCACCATCACGGTCGGCAGCCAGGCCACCTGGATCACCGTGGACGGCAGCGTCCACTTCCAGCTCGCCGCCAAGGGCGAGACCGGCGGCGTGGCCTTCTCCGCGTACCGGGACGTCACCCGGCACGCCTGGCCCACGGCCCGGAACTTCAAGGTCGTCCCCGCGGAGGTCCTGTGAGTACTGCCGAGCCTGGTCCCGTCCTGCCGGAGGAGCCCAAGCCCTCCCGCCGGGCCCTGCTGATCGGCACCGCCGCCGCCCTGGTCCTGGGCGGCGGCGCCCTCGCCGCGTACGAGCTGCTCGACGGCTCGGACGATGACAACGGCGACGACACCACCGAGTTCAAGGCGAAGTTCTCCGGCAGCGGACTGGTGACCAACGAGTACGCCTTCCGCAGCCCGAACGCCAAGGACGCGCACGACAGCCCGGACTGGCTGGTCACCTCCGGCTCGCTCTTCACCCGCGACGGCGCGGGCTGGACGGGCGTGCCGGACGGCCAGTCCCCCGGCGCCTCCTCCAGCCAGCACAACGGCTCGGCGGTGTTCCGGCTGGTCACCAAGCGGCGGGACTTCGGGGACTGCACGGTGCAGGTCCAAGTCCGCCTGCAGCCGCCCACCACCACCTCCCGCACCCCCAAGCAGGACTGGGACGGCGGCCACATCTGGCTCCGCTACCACAGCCCGGACCAGCTCTACGCACTGAGCTTCCGGCGCCGGGACGGGGTCGTGGTGATCAAGCGCAAGACCCCCGACCCGCAGGGCATCGGCGCGGCCGGGGAGCAGGGCGACTACGTCACCGTGGCCGAGGGCAAGGCCGCCTTCCCGTACAACGAGTGGCACACCGTCTCGGCCAGCGCGGTGAACCACAAGGAGGGCGTCCGGCTGGTCCTGGCGATCGACGGGCGCACCGTGCTCGACACGATCGACAAGGACCCGCTGCGGATCACCGGGGCCGGCGGAGTGGGCCTGCGGGTCGACAACACCGACCTCGACTTCCGCGACTTCACCGCCGTCCCGGCGGCTGCGGCGCTCTGAGGACAGGGATCCGGACGGAGGCGGTCACGCTCTGATGGCCGCCTACCGTCCCCCTTGCCCCACCCCCTCCTCATATGATCGGAGTGACATGCGTCATCCTTGATGCTGCATGTCACGCGTTTCAGGGGTACCGCACCAGGACAGGTACCGCCCAACCACCAGGAGGTAGCACGTGGACGACGTTCTGCGGCGTGCCGCGCTGTTCGCGGCTCTCGACGACGAGCAGGCCGGCGAGCTGCGTGCCTCCATGACCGAGGTCACGCTCGCCCGCGGCGAGTCGCTGTTCCACGAGGGCGACCCGGGCGACCGGCTCTACGTCGTCGCCGAGGGCAAGGTCAAGCTGCACCGCGCCTCGCCGGACGGCCGGGAGAACATGCTCGCCGTGCTCGGCCCCAGCGAGATGATCGGCGAGCTCTCGCTCTTCGACCCCGGCCCGCGCACCGCCACCGCCACCGCGCTGACCGAGGTCAAGCTGCTCGGCCTCGGCCACGGCGACCTCCAGCCCTGGCTGCACGCCCGGCCCGAGGTCTCCGTCGCCCTGCTGCGCGCGATCGCCCGCCGCCTGCGCCGGACCAACGACTCGATGTCGGACCTGGTCTTCTCCGACGTGCCCGGCCGCGTCGCCAAGGCGCTGCTCGACCTCTCCCGCCGCTTCGGCGTGCAGTCCGAGGAGGGCATCCACGTCGCCCACGACCTCACCCAGGAGGAGCTCGCCCAGCTGGTCGGCGCCTCCCGCGAGACGGTCAACAAGGCCCTGGCCGACTTCGCCGGCCGCGGCTGGCTCAAGCTGGAGGCCCGCGCGGTCGTCCTGATGGACGTCGAGCGCCTCTCGCGCCGTTCGCGCTGATCGCTGTGCGCCCGGAGGGCGCACTTCAGGGGCGCGGGGAACTGCGCGGCCAACCACCCACCGAGGTGAACGGTTGCGCAGCGCCCCGCGCCCCTTCGCGCTCCGGTTACTCCGGGATCAGCCCGTGATCGGCCAGGTACTGCATCTGCGCCCGCACCGACAGCTCAGCCGCAGGCCAGAGCGCCCGGTCCACGTCCGCGTACACCCGAGCCACGACTTCCTCTGCCGTACGACATCCCGCCTCCACGGCCGTCTCCACCTGCGCCAGCCGGTTCGCCCGGTGCGCCAGGTAGTAGTCGACGGCGCCGAGGGCGTCGACGAGCACCGGCCCGTGCCCCGGCAGGATGGTCCGGATCTCCCCCGCCGCCGCCATGGTGTGCAGCCGCCGCAGCGAGTCCAGGTAGTCCCCCAGCCGCCCGTCCGGGTGCGCCACCATCGTGGTGCCCCGGCCGAGCACGGTGTCGCCGGTGAGCACCGCGCCGTCGCCCGGCAGCTGGAAGGTGAGCGAGTCCGCCGTGTGGCCCGGGGTGGCCACCACCCGGATCTCCAGGCCGCCGACCTCGATGACCTGACCGCCCCGCAGCCCCTCCGACCCCAGCCGGTGCGCCGGGTCCAGCGCGCGGACCTCGGTACCGGTCAGCTCGGCGAAGCGGGCCGCGCCCTCGGCGTGGTCGTGGTGCCCGTGGGTGAGCAGCGTCAGCCCGATCCGCTGACCGCGCCGCTCGGCCGTCGCGATCACCCGGCGCAGGTGCCCCTCGTCCAGCGGGCCCGGGTCGACCACCACGGCCAGGTCCGAGCCCGGCTCGGCGAGCAGCCAGGTGTTGGTGCCGTCGAGCGTCATCGGCGACGGGTTGGGCGCCAGCACGTTGTACGCCCGGGGGGTGGCCTCGCCGCCCACGCCGGCGGCGGGGTCACCCGGCAGCAGACCGCTCACCGGCTGCCTTCAAGGGTGCGGCCGAGCTCGCGCTCCAGCAGCCGCTGGGTCGGCTCTCCCGACGGCAGGGCCGCCGGCTCGGGGGCGCGCGGGGTCAGCTGCCGGGCCACCAGCGGGCGGGCGGGCAGCGTGCGGGACGTCCGGGGAGCCACGTCGTTGTGGGTCATCGGGCGGGTTCCTTCCTCGAACAGGTTGATCGGTCGAACTGGTCAGTCGACGGGAAAGTGACCGTCGATGGTCAGCTCTTCATACCCCGACCATCGCACTGTGATCCGGTCCCCGGCCAGCTCGGCCCGGCCCAGGACAGGTGAGATACGGCGGTCGGCGGCAGCGGCCACCGCCGCCTCGGCCGTCGGGTGCGGCAACAGCTCGCGCAGCACCGTGATGGTGGGCGGCATCATCCCGTACTCGCCCTCGGCGTGCCCCCGCACCGCCTCGGCGGGCGGGAGCCAGACCGTGCGGTCGGCCTCGCCGACCTCGCGGGCGGCCTGCTGCCCCTCGGGCAGCCGGGCCACGAAGAACCAGGTGTCGAACCGGCGCTCCTCGAAGGCCGGCGTCGTCCAGCGGGCCCAGCCCGCCAGCAGGTCGCTGCGCAGCAGCAGCCCGCGCTCGCGGAGGAACTCGGCGAAGGAGAGCTCGCGCGCCTCCAGGGCCGCCTGCTCGGCGGCCCACGCCCACGGCTCGACCAGCGTCTTCCCGTCCGGACCGGCCAGCAGGACGCCGGCCTCCTCGAACGTCTCCCGGACGGCCGCGCAGACCACGGCCTGCGCCGTCCGGGCGTCCGTGCCCAGGCGTTCGGCCCACTCCTCGGGCGAGGGCCCGGCCCAGCCCAGCTCGGCCTCGGCGTCCCGCGGGTCCACCCCGCCCCCGGGGTAGGCGTACATCCCGCCCGCGAACGCCATCGAAGTGCGGCGCCGCAGCAGGTACACCTCGGGCCCACCGGCCCCGTCCCGCAGCAGCACCACTGTCGCCGACGGCTTGGGCACCAGCGGGGTCAGCTCACCCGCGGCCACCGCCCTGATCCGGGCGGGCCAAGCAGACGGCATAGGCATGTGATCCATAACCGGATGCTACGAAGTGCCCTTGGCACTATCAAGGGGTTGTACTACCCAGGGGCCCGTGCCCCCGGGCAGTACAACCCGAGGTGCTGCGGCTCAGTCGCGGACGCGGACCTGGAGCTCGACCTCGACCGGGGCGTCGAGCGGCAGCACCGCGACACCCACCGCGGAGCGGGCGTGCACGCCCGCCTCGCCCAGCGCGGCGCCGAGCAGCTCGCTCGCGCCGTTCACCACACCCGGCTGGCCGGTGAAGTCCGGGGCCGAGGCGACGAAGCCGACGACCTTGACGACCTGCTCGACGCGGTCGAGGTCACCGATGACCGACTTGATCGCCGCCAGGGCGTTGAGCGCGCAGGTCTGCGCCAGCCCCTTCGCCTCCTCCGGCGTCACCTCGGCGCCGACCTTGCCGGTGACGGGCAGCTTGCCCGCGACCATCGGCAGCTGGCCGGAGGTGAAGACGTACTCGCCGGTGCGGATCGCCGGGACGTACGCGGCGACCGGAGCGGCCACCTCGGGGAGGGTCAGGCCCAGCTCGGCCAGCTTCTCCTCAACCTTGCTCATCAGCTCTTCTCCCGCTTGAGGTAGGCAACCAGCTGCTCGGGGTTGTTCGGGCCGGGAACGACCTGAACGAGCTCCCAGCCGTCCTCGCCCCAGGTGTCGAGGATCTGCTTGGTGGCGTGCACGAGAAGCGGCACGGTGACGTATTCCCACTTGGTCATGGCGCTGACTCTAGACGGTCGGCCGCCCCCCGTGCGGATTCCTCCGCTGCTCCACCGGAGGTGCCGGTGGGGCCCGTGGGTGTGAGGTGAGCCACAAAGCGGGCAGGATTCGGCCCGGCCGCCCCCGTGCTCCCGGCATCGGGCCCGGCCGCTGGTTACGCTCGCGGGAAGGGCACCTGGTGGTGCCGGCCCTTCGGAGACGGACGGAGACGGAGCGTGGCGAGCACCCCCGGCCCCTCGGAGTCACGTGGACCGGACTGGGAGGGCGTGCGGCTGCACGTCGTGAGCGGGAAGGGCGGCACCGGCAAGACCACGGCCGCCGCCGCGCTCGCCCTGGCACTGGCCGCCGAGGGCCGCCGCACCCTGCTGATCGAGGTCGAGGGCCGCCAGGGCATCGCCGAGCTGTTCGGCATCGCCGCGCTCCCGTACGAGGAGCGCAAGGTGGCCACCGTCTCCCCGGCCCGGCTGGGCCTGCCCGGCAAGGGCGGCGGCGAGGTCTACGCGCTGGCCATCGACACCGAGCAGGCACTGCTCGAGTACCTCGACATGTTCTACAAGCTGGGCCGGGCGGGCAAAGCCCTGCAGAAGGTCGGCTTCGTGGACTTCGCGACCACCATCGCGCCGGGCGTCCGGGACGTGCTGCTCACCGGCAAGGCCTGCGAGGCGGCCCGCCGCAAGGGCCCGGACGGCCGACGGGCCTACGACGCGGTCGTGATGGACGCGCCGCCGACCGGCCGGATCACCCGGTTCCTCAACGTCAACTCCGAGGTGGCCGGCCTGGCCCGGTTCGGCCCGATCCACGGTCAGGCCCAGGCCGTGATGCGGGTGTTGAAGTCGCCGGAGACGGCGGTGCACCTGGTCACCCTGCTCGAGGAGATGCCGGTCCAGGAGACGGTGGACGGCGTGGCCGAGCTGCGCGAGGCACAGCTGCCGGTCGGCGGGGTGCTGGTCAACATGGTGCGCCCGCCGATACTGGACGCCGCCGCGGTGACCGCGATCGACGGCGACCACCGCGAGGAGGTCACCGTGGCCCTCGGCGAGGCCGGCCTGGGCGGCCGCTCCCGCAGCGCCGCCACCGTCCGGGCCGCGGTCGAGCCGCTGCTCGACCCGCTGCTGGCGCAGGCCCGCGAGGCGGCCGAGCGGGTGGAGCTGGAGCGCGAGCAGCGCGGCAGCCTGCAGCGGCTGAAGCTGCCCACGTACGAACTCCCGCTGCTCGGCGAGGGTGTGGATCTCGGCGGGCTGTACCGGCTCGCGGGCGAGCTCAAGCGGCAGGGGGCGGCGTGACCGGGCGGGCGAGCGGACCGAAGCTGGACGTGGACGCGCTGATCGACAACCCGAAGACCCGCATCGTGGTCTGCTGCGGCTCGGGCGGGGTCGGCAAGACCACCACCGCCGCCGCGATCGGGCTGCGGGCGGCCGAGCGGGGCCGCAAGGTCGTGGTGCTGACCATCGACCCGGCCCGGCGCCTCGCCCAGTCGATGGGGCTCAACGAGCTGGACAACACTCCCCGGCCCGTGCAGGGCACCACCGGGGACCTGCACGCCATGATGCTGGACATGAAGCGGACCTTCGACGAGGTCGTGCTGGCCCACGCCGACCCGGAGCGGGCCCGGGCGATCATGGAGAACCCCTTCTACCAGTCGCTCTCCGCCGGGTTCGCCGGCACCCAGGAGTACATGGCGATGGAGAAGCTCGGCCAGCTGCGCTCGGCCGAGCAGTGGGACCTGATCGTGGTCGACACCCCGCCCTCGCGCTCCGCGCTGGACTTCCTGGACGCGCCGAACCGGCTCGGCTCCTTCCTGGACGGCAAGCTGATCCGGATGCTCACCGCCCCCGCCAAGGTCGGCGGGCGCAGCGCGATGAAGTTCCTCAACGTCGGGATGGGCCTGCTCACCGGCACGCTGGGCAAGATCTTCGGCGCCCAGCTGCTGACGGACATCCAGACCTTCGTCAGCGCGATGGACTCGATGTTCGGCGGCTTCCGGGAGCGGGCCGACCGGACGTACCAGCTGCTCAAGGCACCGGGCACGGCCTTCCTGGTGGTCGCCGCGCCCGAGCGGGACGCGCTGCGCGAGGCGGCGTACTTCGTCGACCGCCTGGCGGCGGACGCCATGCCGCTGGCGGGGCTGGTGCTGAACCGGGTGCACGGCACCGGAGCGCCGCAGCTGACGGCCGAGCGGGCGCTGGCTGCGGCGGAGGCGCTGGAGGAGAACGGTTCGCAGTCCTCCTCGGTGGCCGCCGAGACACTGGCGGCGGGACTGCTGCGGCTGCATGCCGAGCGGATGCAGGTGATGGACCGTGAGCGGCGCACCAGGGACCGGTTCGTGTCGGTCTACCCGGACGTGCCGATCGTCGAGGTCGGCGCCCTGGCGGGCGATGTGCACGACCTGGCGGGTCTGCGCGAGATCGGCGAGCGGCTGGGGGGCGGCGGGGAAGCGTGACCCTGGCCGATCGGGCCCTACGGAGGTGACCGGTGAGCCCTGGCCGGTGGGGCGGCCTGGGCACGACGGCCCACCGCGGGGCCGCCGGCGCGTACGGTCTTCAGACCGCTTGCGCGTAGTCGGTGAGCACGATCCCCGTGGCCAGGGACTCCTCGTACTCCGTGCGTGCCGTCTCCAGGAGACGACGCCACGACATCACCGTCGGCCGACGGCGCAACAACGCCCTGCGCTCGCGTTCGGTCATGCCCCCCCAGACGCCGAACTCCACGCGGTTGTCGAGGGCGTCGGCCAGGCACTCCGTGCGCACCGGACACCCGCTGCACACCGCCTTGGCGCGATTCTGCGCCGCCCCCTGGACGAACAACTCGTCCGGATCACTAGTGCGGCAGGCTGCCTGCGCACTCCAGTCGTCTACCCAGCCCATCCCGGTGCCGTCCTCTCCCGAATCGGGGCTCCCCCACGGCGGCAACGGCATATTCACCGCTGCCAGTTGAGGACGTTACGGAAGAACGGCAGAGAGCAACAGCCCCGCCGTGCCCAATCTCAAATGACCCGATCGGACTATGGGTATCTGACACCTCACTCGTTGGAGTGATCGCAGGTCGCAGCCCTTGCCAGGGCCTCTCGGGCCACTCTCGTCACGCTCCGCCATGGCGGCCGGCTCGACACGGGCTACGAAAGCCCCCAATCACCCCCAAATCGGGCAAAGCTCATCACTCACAAGAGTGATGATGATGAACGGAGTGCAGCTGTCGCAGTGTTGTGACAAGCGTAGGCGAACACCTGCCCCCATGTACGGGATTCCGACACGTAGTCTTCTCCCCATGGCACCTCAGCGACCCGCGGGATCACCGCTTGACAAGGCCGGCCTCGGAGTGAAGTTCCTGGGCATCAGCGTGCTGTCCGGGATCCTGGTGGCCGGCATGGCCCTCCCGGCCGTCGGCGCCCTCGGCCTGACCGCCAAGGACAGCGCGGAGAGCCTGGGGAACCTCCCGGACGACTTCAAGCGCCCGCCGCTCTCGCAGGCGTCGTACATCTACGACTCCAAGGGCAACGAGATCGCCAAGGTCTTCGACCGCGACCGCACCGTCCTGACCAAGGACCAGATGGCGCCGATCATGCGCCAGGCCCAGGTCGACATCGAGGACAACCGCTTCTTCGAGCACGGCGCCGTCGACGTCAAGGGCATCCTGCGCGCGATCAGCAAGAACGCCGAGTCCGGCTCCGCGAGCCAGGGCGCCTCGACGCTGACCCAGCAGTACGTGAAGAACGTCAACGTCGAGCAGGCCGGTGACGACACCGCCGCCGTGCAGGAGGCGCAGCGCAAGACCCTGGGTCGCAAGATCCAGGAGCTGAAGTACGCCATCAAGTTGGAGCAGATCCTCTCCAAGGACGACATCCTCACCAACTACCTGAACATCACCTTCTACGGGCACCAGGCGTACGGCATCGAGGCGGCCTCCAACCGCTACTTCAGCAAGAGCGCCAAGGACCTGACCATCCCCGAGGCCGCGATGCTGGCCGGGCTAGTTCAGAACCCCACCGCCTACGACCCGATCCTGCACCCCAAGGCGGCCCAGACCCGCCGGGACACGGTGATCAACAAGCTCCTCGAGTACAAGCACATCACCCCGCAGCAGGCCAAGGACGCGCTGGCCACCCCGCTGGGCATCAAGTACAAGGAGCCGTTGAACGGCTGCATCACCGCCCAGAGCGGCATGGGCTTCTTCTGCGACTACGTCCGGCACGTGGTGAAGCTGGACCCGGTCTTCGGCAAGACCGCCGCCGACCGGCAGAAGCTCTGGAGCCAGGGCGGTCTGAAGATCGCCACCACCATCGACCCGGACAAGCAGAGCGCCGCGTACAGCGCCGTGACCAAGCGGGTCTACCCGACCGACGAGGTGTCGGCGGCGATGACCATGGTCAAGCCCGGCACCGGCGAGATCCTGGCCATGGCCCAGACCCGTCCGTACGGCCTGGACGCCAAGCAGCACCAGACCGTGCTGAACCTGAACGTGGACCTCGCGATGGGCGGCGGCAGCGGCTTCCAGCCCGGCTCGACCTTCAAGCCCATCCTGGCGGCGGCGGCACTGGAGAACGGCACGCCGATCACCCAGTCCTACCCGGCGCCGCAGAAGATCGACTACCCCACGATCTCCACCTGCAACGGCAAGTGGGTCAACGTCAAGGGCGACCAGGTCGAGAACGAGAGCAAGAGCGAGATCGGCCCGTTCGCCATGAACGAGGCCATGGCGAAGTCGGTCAACACCTACTTCGTCCAGATGGCCCAGGACATCGGCCTCTGCCCGATGAAGCAGATGATCAACAAGGTCGGCATCAAGAACCTGGCCAACGGCTCGCCCATCCTCGAGGTCCCGTCCTCCGTGCTCGGCACCCTGGAGGTCAGCCCGCTGAAGATGGCCGGCGTCTACGCCACCTTCGCGGCACGCGGCCTGCACTGCGACCCGATCGCGATCAGCTCGGTGACCAGCGCCGAGGGCAAGAAGCTCGAGGTCCCGAAGGCGAACTGCGAGCAGGTGATGCAGCAGACCACCGCCGACGGGGTCAACACCCTGCTCAAGACGGTGACCGAGAAGGGCACCGCGGCCAACCTCAAGCTCGACGGCCGTGAGTTCGCGGGCAAGACCGGTACCACCGACCACCGCAACGCCGCCTGGTTCGACGGCTACACCCCGGACCTCGCCACCGTCGTCTGGCTCGGCGGGCCGACCGGGAACGTCTCGATGCGCGACATCTCCATCGGCGGTCACTACCGCGACCAGGTCTACGGCGCCGACGGCCCCGGCCCGATCTGGGACGACGCGATGAACGACGTGCTCGACGGCACCCCGCGGAGCACCTTCACCCTGGTCGACATCCCGGCCCCGACCCCGACGCCGGACCCGAACGCCTCCCCGACCGACACCCCGCAGCCCCCTCCGAGTGGCAACGCGGGCGGCCTGATCGGCGGCGGCTTCACCTTCCCGCCCGGCCTGATCGGCGGCGGCAACGGCGGCAACGGCGGCACCACGCCGACCGGCAAGCCCACCAAGCCCGGCCACCACTGAGCCGAGCAGCACCGAACCAGGCGACGACGTCCTTCGACAGCAGCGTCTCGACCGTCTCCGCCGCCAGGTCCTCGTAGAAGGTGAGCGAGCTGCTGGCCGCTTTGTCC